>JBASJO010000359.1:0-3444 GCA_049655365.1 Rhodoferax sp.
CCTGCTGGCCACCGAGTTCCCCGAGGTGCGCGGCCGCGTGAAGCTGCTGCCCAACGGACCACCCGTGCCCTACCCGGTGCAGTTCCGCGTGGTCGGCACCGACCCGCAGGTGCTGCGCGGCCTGGCCGACGAGGTCAAGCAGGCCCTGCGCGAGAACCCGAACATGCGCGGCGTGAACGACAACTGGAACGAGTCGGTGAAGAAGCTGCGGCTCGAGGTGGACCAGGCCAAGGCGCGCGCGCTGGGCGTGTCCAGCCAGTCGATCGCGCAGGCCGCGCGCACCCTGCTCAGCGGCAGCACGGTGGGCCAGTACCGCGACGGCGACAAGCTGATCGACATCGTGCTGCGCCAGCCGATGGACGAGCGCGATGCCATCACCGACCTGGCCAACGCCAACCTGCCCACGGCCAGCGGCCAGGCCATTCCCCTGCTGCAGATCGCCAAGCCGGTGTTCGACTGGGAGCCTGGCGTGCTCTGGCGCGAGAACCGCGACTACGCGATCACCGTGCAGGGCGATGTGGTGGAAGGCCTGCAGGGCGCGACCGTGACGGCCGAGCTGCAGCCGGTGCTCAAGACCATCAGCGACGGCTGGACCGCGCGCGGCCTGGGTGCCTACCGCATCGAGGTGGCCGGCGCCGTGGAGGAAAGCAGCAAGGGCTCGGCCTCGATCGCGGTGGGCATTCCGCTGATGCTGTTCATCACCTTCACGCTGCTCATGCTGCAACTGCAGAGCTTCAGCCGCTCGGTGCTGGTGTTCCTCACCGGTCCGCTGGGACTGGCCGGCGTGGCGGGCGCGCTGCTGTTGCTCAACCGGCCGTTCGGCTTCGTGGCGCTGCTGGGCGTGATCGCGCTCATGGGCATGATCCAGCGCAACTCGGTGATCCTGATCGACCAGATCGAGCAGGACCGCGCGCGCGGCGTGCCGGCCTGGGATGCGATCGTGGAAGCGGCCGTGCGGCGCATGCGCCCCATCGTGCTGACCGCCGCGGCCGCTGTGCTGGCCATGATCCCGCTCTCGCGCAGCGTGTTCTGGGGCCCGATGGCGGTGGCCATCATGGGTGGCCTGATCGTGGCGACGGTGCTCACGCTGCTGGCACTGCCCGCGATGTACGCGGCGTGGTTCAGGGTGAAGCGGGAGACTGCGGTGGCCTGAGCCTGACAGGACGCAAAATGCATGGACGTTCCCTGGCCGGAAAGGACACCATGCGAATTGCCCTGATCCACGCGCTGACGCACTCGGTCGCGCCCATCAACGAAGAGCTGGCTCGCGCCTGGCCCGAGGCGGTGCGCATGAACCTGATGGACGACAGCCTCTCGGCCGACCTGGCGAGCAGCGAGGCCGGACTGGACGCGGACATGCACCAGCGCTTCGAGGCCCTGGCGGCCTATGCCGAAGGCACAGGTGCGCGCGGCATCCTGTTCACCTGCTCGGCATTCGGGCCCTGCATCGAGGCGGTGGCCGCGCGCCGGCCGCACATGCCGGTGCTCAAGCCCAACGAGGCCATGGTGGCCGAGGCGGTGGCGACGGGAAAGCGCGTCGGGCTGATTGCGTCATTTGCGCCGACCTTGGTCTCGATGCCGGCCGAGTTTCCAGCGGGTACGTCGCTGGTGACGCGCTTGACCGAGGGTGCGCTGGATGCGCTCAATCAGGGCGACACCGCAGGCCACGACGCGCGGGTGGTTGAGGCCGCGCACTGGTTGCAGCAGCAGGGTTGTGAGGTGATTGCGCTGGCCCAGTTCAGCATGGCACGTTCTGAGGCGGCGGTGCGCCAGGCGCTGCAACTGCCGGTGCTGACCACGCCCGCCAGCGCGGTGCGCGTGTTGCGCCAACGGCTGGGAGTCTGAACGGTTTACTTTTGCAGCGCTTCGTCGAGCACTTCGATCCAGTGCCGCACCGGCGTGTCAGTGCCGCTTTGCAGGTGGGTGATGCAGCCGATGTTGGCTGACACGATTTGTTCGGGTGCCTGGTCGCCAAAAGTGGTGGCCAGATTGCCCAGCTTGCGGTCGCGCAGCTGGTAGGAAATCGTGGGGTTGAGCACGCTGTAGGTGCCCGCCGAGCCGCAGCACAGGTGGGCTTCGCAGCCGGTGGTCTTGACGTTGAAGCCCAGCTCGCCCATGTATTTCTCGACGCCACCGCGCAGCTGCATGCCATGCTGCATCGAGCACGGCGGATGAAAGGCGATGCGGCTGGCGCTGCCTGAGACCCGGTCCTTGAGCTGGCCCGCCAGTTCGGGTAGCCACTCGCTGACGTCCTTGCAGAGTTCACTCACGCGCTGTGCCTTGGCCGCATAGGCCGGGTCGTCATGCAGGATGTGGCCGTAGTCTTTCACGGTCACGCCACAGCCCGAGGCGTTGATCACAATGCCCTCCACACCGGCCTCGATGTGCGGCCACCAGGCGTCGATGTTGGCGCGCATTTGCGCCATGCCGCCATCCTGGTCATTGAGGTGAAACTTGACGGCGCCGCAGCAACCGGCCTTGGCCGCCACCACGCACTGGATGCCGGCGGCATCAAATACCCGCGCCGTGGCGCTGTTGATGTTGGGGCTCATGGCCGGTTGCACGCAGCCTTCCAGCACCAGCACCTGGCGCGCAAGCTGTCGTGTGGGGGTTTCGCCGGCGTTCTTTTTGGCCGGCACCTTGTTTTTCAAGGCATGGGGCAAGAGCGGCCGCACCATCTGGCCCATGGCCATGGCCGGGCCAAACAGCGGCGACGGCAGGCCTTCCTTCAAGGCCCAGCGCAGCGCGCGCTCGCCCGCCGGGCGCGGCACCTGGGCATCGACCAGCTTGCGCCCGATGTCGAGCAAGTGGCCGTATTGCACGCCACTGGGGCAGGTGGTTTCGCAGTTGCGGCAGGTCAGGCAGCGGTCCAGGTGCGCTTGTGTCTTGCGCGTGGGCACCGCGCCTTCCAGAACCTGTTTCATCAGGTAGATGCGACCGCGCGGACCGTCGAGCTCATCACCGAGCAACTGGTAGGTCGGGCAGGTGGCGGTGCAAAAACCGCAGTGCACACATTTGCGCAAAATGGCTTCGGCCGCCTGGCCGTCAGGCGTGCCCTGGTATTTGGGAGCGAGTTGGGTTTGCATGGGCTGACTCTAAAGTGTTGGGGACAGAGCTGGCTCTGCTTCGCAGTAGCGGCGGTCTTTCCCGCAAGTTACAGGTATGGGTACATGCGACCCGGGTTGAAGATGCCGGCCGGGTCAAACTCGGCTTTCAGGCGACGGTGGATTTGTTCGACGGCGGGTGTCAAGGGGCTGAAACAGTGCCTGGCGCCCGCGGTGGTGACGCTGGCCGCCATGAAAAGGCTGGCGGAACCGCCGACCGCGCTGGCGGCTTGGCGCAGTTGTTCGCGTGCCGACTCGGGCGCCCGAAGCCAACGCTGGCCACCATGCCACTCGACCAGCTGGGGCCAGGGCAGGTCCAGCACCGGCGCAGTTTGCGGCA
>JBASJO010000360.1:0-10181 GCA_049655365.1 Rhodoferax sp.
ACGACACCCTGCACGGCGGCGTGCGCAGCGGCAAGTATTCGCTGAAAGCCTGCGTGGCCTGCCACGCCAGCGAGGCCAGCCAGAGCGTCAGCACTGACGCCGGTGATTTTTGTCAGAGCTGCCACAGCTTTGCCGCCGTCAAAATTGATTGTTTTGGCTGCCATGCCAGCAAGCCACCTGCTGCGGGCGCGCAAGCCGCGGTGGTACAGCCTCAGGTGAAACCATGAACAACGATACCAATAGCCCACGCGCCGAGCCGGCCGCCAAGGCGCCCAGCCGTCGTGGCTTCCTGGGTGTGGCCGCCGCAGGCATGGCTGGCATTTTGCTGGCACCGGGTGTGCGCCTGATCGAAATTGCCCAGGCCGCGCCGGCCGCGGGCAGTGCGGGCGCCAGCAGCAAGGTGCGCTGGGGCATGCTGATCGACAGCGGCAAGTGCGCCAGCGGCTGCACCGACTGTGTCACCGCCTGCAATACTGAAAACGGCTTGTCGGGTGGCAAGTTGCCCACCGACTCGCAGTGGATCCGCAAGATCGAAATCAAGGAAGTGCGCACCGGCAAGACCCAGTCGCTGCCCATGATGTGCCAGCACTGCGCCGAGCCGCCTTGTGTCGATGTCTGTCCCACCGGTGCCTCGTTCAAGCGCGCCGACGGCATTGTGCTGGTGGACAAACACATCTGCATTGGTTGCCGCTACTGCGTGATGGCTTGCCCGTACAAGGCGCGCTCGTTTGTGCACGAGCCGCTGAGCAACCAGAAAACCGACGTGCCGCGCGGCATGGGCACGGTCGAGGGCTGCACCATGTGTGTGCACAAAGTCGACAAGGGTGAACAACCGGCCTGTGTCACGGCTTGCTCTAGCGCGGGTCACGGCGCCATTCTGTTTGGTGACCTGAACAACCCGGAGAGCGAGATATCAAAACGTGTGGCCAGCTACCCGTCACGCCAGATCCGCGAAGACCTGAACCTGAACACCGGCGTGCGTTACAGCGGTATCTGAAGAAAGACTCACCATGAAAGTCGTTTTGCGCCCCCTGAAAGACACCCCCCAAGGTTTTTACCTTCTGCTCGGCGGTTTTGCCGTGCTGTTGGCCCTGGGCCTGGGCGCCGTGGGCTACATCGAGCATTACGGTCACATCGTCACCGGCATGAACAACCAGATCGTCTGGGGCCTGCCCCATGTGTTTGCGGTGTTTCTGGTGGTGGCGGCCTCGGGCGCGCTCAATATTGCCTCGATGTCCTCGGTTTTCGGCAAGTCCGAATTCAAGCCGCTGGCGCCGCTGTCGGCCTTGCTGGCCATTGCGCTGCTGATCGGTGGCCTGATGGTGCTGATGCTGGACCTGGGTCGACCTGACCGCCTGATCATTGCCATGACCTACTTCAATTTCAAGTCGATCTTTGCCATGAACATCTTTTTGTACTCGGGCTTTGTCGGCTTTGTGGTGGCCTACCTGTGGACCATGATGGAGCGGCGCATGAACCGCTTCACGCCGCTGGCCGGCTTCATGGCCTTTATCTGGCGCATGGCATTGACCACCGGCACCGGCTCCATTTTTGGCTTTCTGGTGGCGCGTCAGGCCTATGACTCGGCACTGCTGGCACCGCTGTTCATCGCCCTGTCGCTGAGCTACGGCCTGGCGGTGTTCATTTGGGTGCTGATGTTGGCCAGCAAAGGCAGTGCGCGGCCTTTGGGTGACGTGCTGATGGCGCGCCTGGCACGCTTGCAGATGATCTTTATTGCCGCTGGTTTTTACTTTGTGCTGGTCTATCACCTGACCAACATGTACTTCACCAAGCACCATGATTTTGAGCGTTTCATCTTGCTCGACGGTGGCCTCTACACCGCCATGTTCTGGCTCGGCCAGGTGGCGCTGGGCACGGTGTTGCCGCTGGCCTTGCTGCTGACACCCGGCATTGGCGCGCTGCGCAGCCGGATTGCGGCCAGCGCCGGGCTGGTGGTTCTGGGCGGTTTTGCCCAGATGTATGTCACCATCATCGGCGGCCAGGCCTTTGGTCTGGTGCTGTTCCCGGGCTATGAAGTGAGCAGCAGCTTTTTTGATGGTGTCACCGCCAGCTACAGCCCCAGCGTGCCCGAGTTGCTGTTGGGCTTGGGTGGTGTCGCGGCGGTCGGCCTGATTGTCATGTTGGCGCTCAAAGTGATGGGTTTTTTGCCCGAGCGCATGGACGACGTGGCACTGGAGATGGCGCCCGCCCAGCCCAGCCCGGCTGCCGCCTGACGTTCGTTCACCATGGCACGTTTCCTGGTTTCAGCCGCGCACAAGTCGTCTGGCAAAACCACGGTCAGCATTGGCCTGTGCGCCGCCTTGACGGCGCGTGGGCTGAAGGTTCAGGCTTTCAAGAAGGGACCGGACTACATTGACCCGATGTGGCTCGGGCAAGCCAGCGGCCGGCCCTGCTTCAACCTCGATCCTTATCTGATGACGGCGCAGCAGATCAGCGCCAGTTTTGCCCGTTTCTCGGCGCAGGCTGACATCAGCCTGGTGGAAGGCAACAAGGGCTTGTACGACGGCCTGGCACTCGACGGCAGCAACAGCAACGCGGCGCTGGCGCACTTGCTGGACCTGCCGGTGGTGCTGGTGCTGGACGCGCGCGGCATGACGCGCGGCATTGCCCCGCTGATTCTGGGCTACCAGGCCTTTGATGCGCGCATCCGTATTGCCGGCGTCATCCTGAATCAGCTCGGCGGCAGCCGCCACGAGGCCAAGTTGCGCGCCGTCATTGAGCATTACACCAACGTCACCGTGCTTGGCGCCATTGCCCACGACCCGCAACTGGCGTTGGTGGAACGTCACCTGGGGCTGATGCCCAACCAGGAATGCGACGATGCTGCGCAGCATGTGCGGACCATCGGTCAGCGCATGGCAGAGCAGGTTGACCTGGACAAAATCATGGCGCTGGCACAGAGTGCGCCCGCCTTGCCAGAGCCGCCGGTCAACACCCCGGTGGCCGCTTTCCCCGGATCTACCGCGCCTGCTGTTGCCAGCCAGCCCCTGCGCCTGGGCATCCTGCGCGACAAGGCCTTTGGTTTTTACTACCCCGACGACCTGTTGGCGCTGCAAGCCGCTGGTGCCGAACTGGTCAGCGTCAACGCCCTCCAGGACAGCACCTTGCCAGCCGTGGACGGCTTGTTCATTGGCGGCGGTTTCCCCGAAGTCTTCATGCCCGAGCTGCAGGCCAATGCCGCCTTGCGCAGCCAACTCCGCAGTGCCATCGAGGCCGGCTTGCCCGTTTATGCCGAATGCGGTGGCCTGATGTACCTGGCGCGCACACTGCGCTGGAAAGACAGCGTGGTCGACATGGTGGGTGCACTGCCGGTGGACGTGCTGATGCACGAGCGCCCCGTGGGTCGCGGCTATGTCACGCTGCAAACCACGCCAGATGCGCCTTGGCTGACGGCAGAAGCGCCCGCCGGGCAAACCCTGCGCGGCCATGAATTTCATTATTCCAGCCTTGAAAATGTGGCGCCCGGCCTGAAATTTGCTTACAGGGTGCTGCGCGGTCATGGTGTGGACGGTGCGCGTGACGGTGTGGTTTATCGTAACGTGCTGGCCTCTTATGCGCACCTGCGCACGGGCGCCGGCTCTGACTGGGCGCACCAGTTTGTCAACTTCGTGCGGAGCAAGATCATGGAAAAGCAAACCCAGCTTCCCGGTGCAGCGCGTACCCTGCTGGTCAATGGCCTGCCGGTGGCCACCGACGTGGAAGGTTATCTGAAGAACCTGGACGACTGGTCGGAAGATTTTGTCCGCGCCCAGGCGGCTGCCGAAAGCCTGGAACTGACCGAGGCCCATTGGCAAATCATTCAGTTCCTGCGTGCCTACTATGAAGAGCATCGGGTGCAGGCGCAAGTGCGCGCCATGATCCAGCACTTCACCCAAGTTTGGGGCCCCGAGTTGGGCAACAATCACCATTTGCATGCGCTCTTTCCAATTGGGGGGCCGCAAAAACAGGGCAACCGATTGGCCGGTTTGTTGAAGACCAAGGGCGAACATTAATTTTTACAGGAGCTGAAACCATGTTTAACCTCACCCCTGCTGCTGCCCAGCAAATCCAGCAAGCAGCGCAAAGCAGTGGCGCAGCCGAGTTGGCCCTGCGCGTGGCCGCCAAAAAAAATGCCGACGGCGAAATGCAGTACGGCATGGGTTTTGACGACCCCAAAGACGAAGACATGAAGCTCGACCTCGAAGGTGTTGCCGTGGTCATTGGCGGCGAGTCCCAGGAACTGCTGTTCGATACCGTGCTCGACTTCGTTGAGCTCAATCCGGGCGAATTCAACTTCATCTTTGTTCCCACCAGTCATCCATCTTGTGGTTCCGGTTCGGTCAGCACCGGCGGCTGCGGCAGTGGCGGCTGTGGCGGCGGTGGCTGCGGCAGCAAAGGGACCACCCATTGAAAGCCGATGTGAAAAACTTTACACCTGATGCTGGACGCGTCTACCTGGTCGGTGCCGGCCCGGGTGACCCAGAATTGCTGACGTTGCGCGCCGTGCGCTTGCTGCAGCAAGCCGATGTGATCGTCTACGACAACCTGGTGTCCGATGGTGTGCTGGCATTTGTGTCGCCCACGGCCGAGCGCATTTACGCCGGCAAACGGCGCAACGAACACACCTTGCGCCAAGAGCAGATCAACGCGCTGCTGGTCAAGCTGGCCAGCGAGGGCAAGCAAGTGGTGCGCCTCAAGGGCGGCGACCCGTTCATCTTTGGCCGTGGCGGCGAGGAACTGCAAACGCTGGCCGCCTCCGGCGTGGCGTTTGAGGTGGTGCCGGGCGTCACCGCCGCCTCCGGGGTGTCGAGCTACGCGGGCATTCCGCTCACGCACCGCGACTACGCGCAATGCTGCCTGTTTGTCACCGGCCACCTCAAGGACGGCACGGCCGACCTCGACTGGCCCAGCCTGGTGCGCCTGAACCAGACTGTGGTGATCTACATGGGCCTGGGCGGTCTGCCGGAAATCTGCAAGCAGATGGTGGCACACGGCTCGTCGCCCGAGCTGCCGATTGCGGTGGTGCAGGACGGCAGCCTGCCGACCCAGAAAGTGGTCACCGGCACGCTGGCCAACATGGCCGAGCGGGTGGCGCAAGCCGGCCTCAAATCACCCTGCCTCACCATTGTGGGCGAGGTGGTCAAGCTGCACCAGGAACTGGCCTGGTTTGAGTCTGCGCAAAAGACAGTAGCGGTCTGACTGACTGTTCCTGCTCGTCAGACTTGCGGATGCCCTCCAGGTGAACCAGTGCCGCACTCTGCGGGCTGGTGATGTCTAGTTCAAGGGCTTTTCTTCGGTGGGTATCGGAGCGGTTTCCTGCCTCGACCGATTGCAGTTGTAGCGACTGGCCAAATCGGCGCCCGATAGCCGACAACTGCAAACTGACAAAAGTTCGCCGCTGATCCGCTCACGAGATTGCCCGTCTTCAAAGTGGTCTTGATCTTTAACGTGAAAGAACAGGACACGGTTGCAGCCACTGTTGGGAATCCTCATCAAAAAGTAGTGATTCAAATGCTTTCAAAGGATCACGAACCGTTGAGACTCGGGTTCCGAATAGGAACCCGCTGGAAAAAAGAGAGGCAACTTCACTATTGATCAGTCCCGAATAAGTATGAACCGTTCGCCTTGAGCTTGTCGAAGGGCTTCGGAAGGCTCAGCCCGAACGGAACTCAAAACATCACCGGGCCGGATCAATAGTCCGTAGCCACAGCGCCTGAACTGCTATTTTTCGCGGATGAGGAGTAACGCAACTTGACATTGGGCAGCGACGCGAGTGGCGACTGACCCGAGGACGGAAGACTCCAGGGCACCGTAGCCGTGCGAACCCAGCGCCAGAAGATCGAGCTTGCCCAACTCGGCCCCTGGGATACCAACGACATATCTGGCATACGCATGCAAACCTGCGCGCTTGAGTGTTGCCAAGAACGTACCCAATGCGTCATGCTGCTGGGCACCCAGGACCAAATAGGCCACATAGCCCGCCTCAGGCAGACTCGCCCAGGCGCCCATCACGAAAATCGCTCAGCGCTTGGTAAATTTCGTCCTGTGAGTTCATCACAAACGGGCCGTACTGCACGATGGGCTCTTTCAGTGGCTGGCCCGAAATGAGCAGCAGCTTGGCGTCCACACTGGCGCTGATCACCACGCCATCGGCCTGCGCCTCATTGGCCAGGATCGCCATGCGCTGCACCGGCACCGCCTTATCCGCAATGCTGACCTCGCCACGGTACACGTAGATAAAGGCGTTGTGACCCGCGGGCAGCTTCTGCTCAAACCGGCTGCCTGCGGGCAGGTGCAAGTCCAGGTAGGTGGGCTGCGTGGTGTCGCGTGTCACGGCGCCGCCCACGCCCTGGCTTTCACCGGCAATCACGGTCACGGCCACGCCATCCTCCGTGACAAATTTCGGCAGGTCCGCGTTCTTGAAGTCGCGGTACCAGGGTGTCTTCATCTTGTCGCGCTTGGGCAGGTTGAGCCAGAGCTGAAAGCCCTCCATCACGCCTTCTTCCTGCTGTGGAATCTCGGAGTGGATCACGCCCTTGCCGGCCGTCATCCACTGGACGCCGCCGTTTTCCAGCAGGCCCTCGTGGCCGGCACTGTCTTTGTGCAACATGCGCCCGGCGATCATGTAGGTGATGGTCTCGAAGCCACGGTGCGGGTGGTCAGGAAAACCGGCAATGTAGTCGTCCGGTTGGTCGCTGCCAAAGGCGTCGAGCATCAGGAACGGGTCGAGCCGCTGCTGCAGGTTTTGCGTCAGCACACGGGTCAGCTTGACGCCGGCGCCATCAGAGGTGGCCTGGCCAGCCACCAGGCGCTCCACGGTGCGTGTTTGCAAAACGGTGTGTGGGGCAGGTGCTGTGGTCATGTCGGGTCCTCGGTGGTAGGGGTATGAATGAGATGTCTGTAGTCTATTGATCATCAGTCACTTTGATAAGCCCTTTGAATGGATAAGATTGATTCGGAGATGGAAGTAAAACGCAAACTGCCGGGCCTGATTCTGGTGCTGTTTTGGGTGGCTCGGGGCGGCAGGGTGCCCTGCGCCGCTCGTGTCCCCCGGCATTGGCCTTTCGGCCAATCCCTCCTCCTTGACCTCGCTTTGCAGGGCACCCTACCACCCCGAGCTTGAGCTGCGTTGAATGTTCTGCAGAAGAATGCGATTCACCACGCTAGCAGCGTGCGTTGGGTGTCTGATGAAGCGAAGTCAAGGAGGAGGTTCGGGCGTCAGCCCGAACCGAGGGACATGAGCGCAATCAGATACCCAATGCGCGCTGCGGTGACAGTTTCGTCTCTTCCCAGGTTTCAGTGCGGCGGCGCCTTCGGTCTCGGGCTTCCGTCGCCAATCGCCTTGATGCCGTCGGCCGAGCTGCGGTACTCGAATGAAAACACCGCAGCCTCCACGCGTGAGCGCAGGTTGAGCTTGTCCATGATGTGGCGCACATGCAGCTTGACGGTGTTGTGGCTGATGTCGAGTTCCCGGGCGATGACCTTGTTGCTCTGGCCACTGGCCACGTGGTCGAGCACCTGGCGCTCGCGTTCGGTCAGCGTGGCCACCAGGTCGCCCATGGCCGAACCCTTGGGGCCGGTCTGCAAAATCTGGGCGAACTTGAGCATCATGGCCGAGGCCACCACCATCTCGCCGCGGGCGGCGCGGCCAATGGCGTCAATCACTTCTTCCGGGTCCATGTCCTTGAGCAGGTAGCCCTTGACGCCCGCGCGCAGCGCCGCCGACATGTCGTCCTCGCTGTCGCTCATGGTCAGGATGACCACCGGCACGTCGTGGCCGTCGGCGCGGATCATGCGCAGCACGCTCAAGCCGTCGGTTTGCGCGAGGCGCAGGTCCAAGACCATCAACTGGGGGGCGTGCTCGCGGATCAGCGGCACCACCTGGTTGGGGTCGCCCGTGGTGGCCACCACCAACATGCCGCCGCGGTGCTCCAGCAACTCCTTCAGACCACTGCGGCACAGAGAATGGTCGTCCACCAGCATGACGCGTATTTTTTCTGTCATGACGTCTTGCCTCCCCTGTCCTGGTCGAACGGAATGCGCAAGCGCACCCGGGTGCCCACACCGTCCTTGCTGCCCACCTCCAGCTGGCCACCGAGCCGCTTGGCGCGGCTTTGCATGATGTCCAGGCCAAAATGGGTGGAGGGCACCAGCGGCCGCGCGGACGTGACGATGGTCGACACATTGGGCTCATCCATGCCCAGGCCGTCGTCCTCAATCATAAACTCAAGGTGTTGCGGCGTCTGGCTGATGCGCACCACCGCATGGCGGGCCATGGAGTGCTTGGCAATGTTGGCCAGCGCCTCCTGAACAATATAAAAGACTTGCACTTCCTGCTCGTCATTGAGGTTCAGGTGGGGCACGCTGTTGCGTATCTCAAGTGCAATGGCATTGCGGCTGAAATAGCTGTCGGCAATGGTGGTGAGCGCATGCATGAGCCCGAGCGGGTCCATGCGCGTGCGGAAGTAGGTCATGACTTCGCGCAGGTTGTCATGCACCTCGGTCACCGCCGTTTTCAAATCCGAGAAATATTTCAGCGCCTGGCTTTCGTCGTGTGCCTGAATGGCGTCGCTGAGCAGCGGCAGGCGCATGCGGGCGTAGGCCAGGGTTTGTGCCAGCGCGTCGTGCACCTCATTGACCATGTCCTGGCGCTCTTTCATGACCGTGAGGCGCAGGCGCTCGCGTTCGATGCGCGCATTGTGCAAGCTCAGTCCGAGCAATTGCCCGACCAGGCGCAGCAGGCTCTGGACCGATGCGTCGATGCGGGAGCTGTTGTCAAAAAACAGGTTGTAGACGCCAAGAATCTGCTGGTGGTGGGCCAGCGAGATCGCCAGCATGCTCTTGCACTGGGAGCCAAAATAAATGCTGCTGCCATGTTTGGCGCAGCTGGACAGGTCGTTCACCCACACCAGCACATCGGTGCTGGCCGCAGTGCCGCACAGGCCGCAATGGCGGTCGACCAGGCGCTCCATCTCGACCACGTTGTCGGGTAAACCCTGCTGTGCCACCAACCGCATGGACTTGCCGTCATCGGTCACCACCCGCACCGCACCCGCCTGCGCGCCCGCCAACGCAATGATGGAGGTCAGGAAACGTGCCAGCAGGGCTTCCAGATCTTCGGGCTTGCCTGAGTCTGTGCTCAACACGGTCAGCAGGTGGGCCGGGTCTGTCAAAGCTGGCTGAATGGGGGTGAGGCTGATGAAAGTCATGACAAAAGAAAGTAACGATGATCGTAGAACATTATTGGTAACTTATGTATTGCGGAAAACCATGCTTTCACAAGAACTAGTTCTATGCTACCCATTTGGGCTACTCGCCCCCACCCTTGTCGGTGATAGACGGCGTTTGAGACCTTGTTTTTAATAGGGTCACTTCTAATCAAACGCCTACCGCATGTCCGTCATCCCGATTCACAATCCTCTGAGCCCGCCGCTTCCCGGTGCCACCCTTGAGACGCGCAACACCACCTGCTACATGTGCGCCTGCCGCTGCGGCATCCGGGTGCACCTGCGCAACGGTGAGGTGCGCTACATCGAGGGCAACCCCGAGCACCCGCTGAACCAGGGCGTGATTTGCGCCAAAGGCTCCTCGGGCATCATGAAGCAGTATTCACCGGCGCGCCTGACCAAACCCCTGCTGCGCAAGCCCGGCAGCGAGCGCGGCGACGGCCAGTTCGAAGAAATCGAATGGGACGCGGCCTTTGCCATGCTCGAAGAACGGCTGCAAAAACTGCGCGCCACCGACCCCAAGCAGTTTGCCCTGTTCACCGGGCGCGACCAGATGCAGGCGCTCACCGGCCTGTTTGCACGCCAGTTCGGCACCCCCAACTACGCCGCACACGGCGGTTTTTGCTCGGTCAACATGGCCGCCGGCATGATCTACACCATCGGCGGCTCATTCTGGGAATTCGGCGGCCCCGACCTCGAACGCGCCAAGCTGTTCGTGATGATCGGCACTGCCGAAGACCACCACTCCAACCCCATGAAGAAGGAGCTCTCCAAGTTCAAGCGCGGCGGTGGGCGTTTTGTCTCGATCAACCCGGTGCGCACCGGTTACTCGGCCATTGCCGACGAGTGGATTCCCATCAAACCCGGCACCGACGGCGCCCTGTTCCTGGAGCTGATTCATGAACTCATCAAGCAGGGCCTGTACGACCGCGAATTTTTGGCGCGCTACACCAT
>JBASJO010000361.1:0-6268 GCA_049655365.1 Rhodoferax sp.
CTGGAGCCCAGCGCCGCACTGCCCGAGGGTAACCCCGTCTCGCGCATCAGGGCGATGAACGCATTGGCCAGACTCTCGCCCGCATTCTCCGGCGCCGCGCCGCTCACGTCCACACCGAGCGCCGCGGCCGCCTCGAGGTGTCGCGCCGGGTTGGCGCTCGCCGTGAAGCGGAACGCCGCCGGTGCGTTGATCACCACCGCGATGCCGTGCGGCACCATCGGGTCGCGGTCCTGGTAGCCGCTCGCCGTGAACTCGTGGCGCAGCGTGGCCACCGAGTACGACATCGCGTGCGGGATATGCACGCCTGCGCTGCCAAAGGCCAGCCCCGCCAGGGTGGAGGCGAACATCAACTGATGACGCGCCTCGATGTCGCCCGCATCGCGCACCGCGCGCGCGAGGTACTTGCCGCCAATGCGGATCGCAGCAATGGCGCCGATGTCGTTGTAGGGCGTGGATCCCTGGTAGGGCGGACGCTGGCTCGGGTGCGCGGGGCGCGGGCGGCTCGTGAAGGGCCGCGCCGTGTAGGACTCGACCGCGTGCGTGAGCACGTCAAAGCCGCACGCCGCCACCACGCCCCCCGGAAGCGTCTCGGTGGTGGTGGGGTCGATCAGCGCCAGCGTCGGCTTGAGGAACGGTGATGCGATACCGGTCTTGAGGCCCACCGACTTCAAGTCGACGATCGTGATGCCCGTGGTTTCGCTGCCGGTGCCGCAGGTGGTCGGGCACGCAATGTGGGGTTTGAGCTTGCCGGGCACCGGCTTGGCGCGGCCGATCGGCGCGTTGATGTAGGCGATCAGCTCGTCCGGGTAAGTCGAGAGCAGGTTCGCTGCCTTGGCTGTGTCCATCACCGAACCGCCGCCCAGCGACACAAAGCCGTCGAACGCGCCTTCGCGCGCAAAGGCGGCTGCGGCCTCGAAGGAATCACTGTTGGGCTCGTAGCGCAACTGGTCGTAGACCACCACATCGAGCCCCGCCGCGCGCAGCGACGCAAGCGCGGTCTCGCCCGGCGGGCTCGACAGCACGTGCGAATCCACGAAGAACGCCACGCGCTTCATCCCGAGCGCCACGGCATCGTCGCCGAGCTCGCGCAGAGCGCCGGGACCGAACTTGATTGGCGAGGAGCTCACAGAAAAGATGGTCTCGCCGCCATTGATTGGCTGGTGAATCGATTGCGTCGCCATGATATGTTGTCTCCGGTTGGTCTTTGAAATGCGCGCACGAAGCGCCTATCGTACGCGAGTATTTGAACGATGGGAAGAAGCTTCACGAAGCCAAACTGCTCAAATTCCTTGGCCACGTCGATCGAGAACATCGCGATGGCGAAGCGACTTTGCTGGTGCCCGCGTAATTCCTGGCAGGAGCATGATCGAGGCATTACGCGGCATCGTGGTTCCGAAATACCCGTTGATCGAGAAAGTCCAGTTAACGCCTCGCCAACTTCCGCTTATAGGTTCACTGTTGCCTCGGACTTCCCCTCCGCCAATGTCGGTAATGTGGATCGGTCGAGGTGGATTGAAGGGCTGCTTTATGGAACTCCAGCCGGCTATCCCGCGAGCATTACTTGACGGGATCAACGGCCGTTGTCGGGCTGGCTGGCATTTCGATAAACCAAAATTCGGCTTTGGGCACATAGTTCACGGCCACAACCAGCGGCTGTATGGTCGCTCGATTTAATCAAAGCCCAAAGTCAAGTCTGAGGCTAGCATTTTGTGACGATGGCTGGCTTGTGGCGACCAGGAGCCGGTATTGGGGCCAGTTGCCGCATTGCAGTCATTGGGCAAACATAATTCTCAATACCGGTCACTCAATCCGTAACAGCGGAAAATGGCTATGGTCGGCTCCTGAACAGCGATTGCTGTCAGTGGCCCCAGATTGCCTGGATTGCCGCGTCGCTGCGCGACTCGCAATGACGTTTCTCTTTCATCATTTGGGGTGATTTGGTTGCCATGACAGTTAGCCCTTTACCCGCTGCATTGTCGAGCTGTAGCTAGCCTCAGGCCAGGGTGCGACTCGTCTTGTGGGTGGTGTCTTTCACGTTAACTCACGCTCAGCCCAATATGCGAACTAAGCCATAGATGGAAATAATTCCGGATATAACCAACAATACGGTCTTCGTTGAGCGAGCGCCGACCAATGTTCCCATGATGCTGCAGGCGAGGATGGCGCCAAGGATGTAGGTTGTTTTCATGCACTCAATGGTAACGGCTCGTCACACCCAAAAATTGGAGACCTACTTTTGATTTAGGGGAAATTCCTGCCTAGCTGTACCACCGTCGCTGTCTTGAAAGGAACATGCGCAATCAACGAGTAACGCGAGATGCGTTCGTTGATCGTGACCAGCGCCTGTTTCTGTCCGGCCCCAATGACCAGGTCAGTTTAGGTTTGTAGGATGCCTGCCCACGATCGCCGACCTGCGAGAGTTCACGCAAGCCTGAGGGCAGGCGTCGTATAAACCTCGGGGGAGGAAACCGCGGAATGCCGCGCGGCAGCCAGATTCGGCTAAGCGGCTATGGCGATTTGACGATGACAGCAGGTCGTTTCCATGCTCGGGATGGAGGTCATAGCGGCCCCTGAGCAGCTCAGGTCGAGATTGTCCGATGCCAATCTCCAGAACTGGCAGTAGCAGCCAGCGCAAGAAGAGCCAGTTTGGCCTCGCGAGGCAAAGCTGATCCAAGCCAACCTCGGTGGATCCAAAGTTAGCGTTCGGTGGCTTGATCGCTCAGAATTAACTTGTGAGCTCATGGCTTTCCCTGGATTTGGGGTGGCGCACGAATGCTGCGTTCACGCATCAGCGTTTGAATGATGACCATGGGCGCCCCGCAGTGCGCGCAAACGAAGGTCGGTCGCACGATGACATCGGGCGCCTCAGCAAGCGCTGGATCCGATGTGGCCGCTGGTGCCACCTGCAACAGTTCACGCGCCAGAGCCAAGTTTTCTTTGCGCGCATTGTTGGCGATCAGCCCATAGTGACGAATGCGGTGAAAGCCACACATCATGACTGGGTCTGGCACGCCCAGATCGCTTCGGCAATGCTCACCAGCGCACGGTCAGATCCGGGTGCGCCCAGCAGCGAAATACCGAGCGGAGCGCTTAGGCGTCGAGTCAACGGGAGCGACAACTGCGGAAATCCCGAGAGTCCGGACACGCACAGCATGCAAATAGCCCGGTTGCGATAATCTTCCAGAGATTGTTCAGCTTCGTCGACACGCGGCGCGATGTCCGGCATCGTGGGCAACACAAGCACACCGTCATCGCCAAGCACATCCGCCAAAAAGGTGCCATACCGCTCTCGAAACTGTGCCGCCTTTGCCACCTGTTCGTCGGTGACTTGCGCTGACCAAGCGAAGCGTTCTGCAACCCCCGACCCCAGAACGGGCGCAAAGCGCTGGATGAATCCACCTCGTATCCCCCAGGCCTCGCGCCCTTGCAGATACCGAAAGCTCCAGTACATGGAGTCGGAATCATCAAGCACGGCACGAATGAACCTGGGCTTGCCCAGCACTTTCTCGACAAGCCGTCGCGCCGGCCACAGAGCTTTGACGGCTGCCGGGGTGGCCAGCGCCCAGATGTCACTTGGCAGCAAGAGCCTGTGCGAGGCAATCTTGCCCGACCCATCTGCGCCGAGAAGCACATCGGCCACCCGGGCAAATGTGGGCACGTCACGGGCGAACCAGCCGCAAGTGTCAAAGCTGGGCGCAAGGTCCAGGACATCCTGCAGGCTGATGCGGCCATGGGTCGGTCGCAGGCCCACCAGACCACAATGACTCGCAGGCGCCCGCACCGAGCCGCCGGTGTCTGTCCCCAGGGCGAAGTCGCACATGCCATTCGATACGGCTGAAGCCGAACCTGAAGAGGAACCTCCAGTAATCCGATCGGGCGCGGCGCCATTGATAGGAGAACCAAAGTGTGCATTCTGTCCATTCATCGAAAAGGCCAGTTCATCGGTAATGGTCTTACCGGCGAACCGGGCACCCGCATCCAGGAGCCGCTGCACCGTAGGTGCTGTGCGATCCATAACTCCAGACAAGGCCAACATCAGCGGCTGCCCGCCACTGGTGGGATAGCCGTCAACATGAAAAAGATCCTTGACCGCAAAGCTTAGCCCCGACAAGGGACCCGTACCGGCATGGGGGACCTGGGTTGCCGGGTAGGGCATAAAAGCATGGGTAGGATCATGCAGAATATCAGTGTGACAACTCATCGAATGCTCCTTGTTCATCCTCTCCAGACAGTTCTGGCGCTACATCTCGGGGTGCGATGTACTCAACAATTTCCATGCTACCAGGGAGATCATGGCCTAAGAGCCAGATCATTAACCGTCGGTGGCGACACCTGCGCGCAGTTGAGTCAGATCGCTCGCACGGCGCTTTTATTCTCCATGGCGGTCAGTGGGTTTGCGCGATGTTCAGATAGCTATCGTTGGTTAGCGTGGACCAATTCTTTCCCTAGAAAGTCGCAGGCGTATTCACCCAAAAAACTCTTGCAGCAACCTTGCCGACATTGCGATACCCATGAGGCGTCTGGCTGGAAAAATAAAACGCGTCCCCAGCCTGGACCAGGTAACACTCACTACCCAGCACCAACTCAAGGCTGCCCTCCAGAACATAGCCAACTTCTTCCCCAACATGCTCTATCAAGCCATCGCTCGCCTCGCTTGGCGGGACGATGTGAATATTGGCCTGTAGAAGGCCACCCCGCTTGGGAAGCGTTATGCGCTCCAAGTATATTCCGCCGGCCTTGATGACAGGGCGCTCGCCTTTGAGCAGGACAGGACCCTCCCTGGGCGCATCTTCGGTCGTCAACGTGGCGATGTTTGTGTCGAGCGTGACCGCAATTCGATGCAGCATGGCCAATGAAGGAGAGGCCTGTCCTGCTTCAATTTTTGAGATAAGACTTTCAGAACATTGCGACTTCTGAGCCACCTGCGTCATGGTTAGACCAGCAACCAGGCGAGCATGCCTCAACCGGACGCCCAGCATGGTGGGTAGTTTGGCCGCAGCGTCCTCCAGCTTCGGCGCAGCAACGGGATTTGATTTCATGGGCATCTCCATTTGTTTGCCCGAAGGGTCAGGCATTGGCCAACGATGTCACGGCATAAGCGAGCGCCTGAACACCCAAAAACAACTCCTGAGGTGCAGTTTCCTCCGCAGCATTGTGACTGACCCCCCCCTTGCTAGGAACAAAAATCATCGCTGTCGGGCAATGCTCCGCGAGATACATGGCGTCATGAAAAGCGCCGGACGTCATCCGCAACGGTGCATTAAGCGAAGCGCTGCTGCAAGCGCGTGTGCAGGCTCGTTCAACCAGCTCTACCATTGAGGCAGGAAAATGCGTCGGAGGACGAGAAAAAATGGATTCGAATTCGATCTGCCCTGCCCAGGAATAGGCTTTGGTGATCTTATTTAACGCCGCCTCGAACTGAACCAAAACTTGCTCATCGACACAACGAACATCGACGGTGAACTCCACTGCACCAGGAATCGTGTTGATGGAGTTCGGACTCACCTGCCATCGGCCCAGCGTCAGCCGCAATTTATCTCCAGCCTCCACCGCCTGATAGGCATACAGTTGCTGCGCCAAACCGACGGCGGCGGCCATGGCATCGACGCGCTCGCCCATGGGCATGGTACCCGCATGTCCAGCGGTACCCGTCACCTGGATGCGATACCAGCGCACGCTTTGGATGCCTGTGACGACACCCAGCGACACAAGAGCGCGCTCAAGCACAGGACCCTGTTCGATATGCAGTTCTACGCAAGCAGACATCGGTTCAGCCATTGTCCGACGGGGAACATCCGGTACAGCCTCCAGAGCCAAGTCCAATGCCTCCCCAAAACTTACACCATTGGCATCGACAGACTTTCGATAAGTGGGCAGACAACTCGGGTCGACAAAGGAGCTGGAGCCCATGGCACCCGGACCGAAGCGGCACCCCTCTTCGTTGGTCCACGCGACGACCTCGACAGGTCGCAGGGTCGCTATGCCCGCATCGTTCAATGCCGCTATCACCTCCAGACCTGCAAGCACGCCATAGGCCCCGTCCAGCTTGCCGCCTATGGGCTGGGTATCGGCATGGCTTCCGGTAAGAACAGGCGGCAAATCGGATGTTCCCGGACGCCGAAAAAAAAGATTGGCGCAGTCATCGATCGTTACCGAGCACCCACGCGAGCGGGCTAGATCGATCAAATATCGGCGAGCCTGGAGATCCTCGTCGGTCAACGTCTCGCGAGAAACACCTCCATCCGACCGTCCGCCAAAGGCCGCAAGC
>JBASJO010000362.1:0-3147 GCA_049655365.1 Rhodoferax sp.
ACATGCTGGCGTCGGCCGTCAAGATGTCACGCTCGGGACTGGGCAAGGGCGACAAGCCGATTGGCACCTTCCTGTTCAGCGGACCCACCGGCGTGGGCAAAACCGAGTCGGCCAAGCAGTTGGCCTATATCATGGGCATCGAGCTGATTCGCTTCGACATGAGCGAGTACATGGAGCAGCACGCCGTGAGCCGCCTGATTGGCGCGCCACCCGGCTACGTCGGCTTTGACCAGGGCGGCTTGCTGACCGAGGCCATCACCAAGAAGCCGCACTGTGTGCTGCTGCTCGACGAAATCGAAAAAGCGCACCCGGCCATTTTCAATGTGCTGCTGCAGGTCATGGACCATGGCACGCTGACCGACAACAACGGTCGCAAGGCCGATTTCCGCAACGTCATCATCGTCATGACCACCAATGCCGGTGCCGAGACCATGAACAAGGCCACCATCGGCTTCACCAACCCGCGCGAGGCGGGTGACGAGATGGCCGACATCAAGCGCATGTTCACGCCCGAGTTTCGCAACCGGCTCGATGCCATTGTCAGCTTCAAGGCGCTCGACGAGAACGTCATCATGCGCGTGGTGGACAAGTTCCTGCTGCAACTTGAAGCGCAACTGGCCGACAAAAAAGTCGAGGTTACCTTCACCGACAAGCTGCGCAAGCACCTGGCCAAGAAGGGCTTCGACCCGCTCATGGGCGCACGGCCGATGCAACGCCTGATCCAGGACACCATTCGCCGCGCCCTGGCCGACGAGTTGCTGTTTGGCCGCCTGGTCGATGGCGGCCGTTTGACGGTCGATCTGGACGACACCGACGAGAGCAAGACCGACGTGCTGCTCGACATTCAGCCCCTGCCCAAGAAAGAGGGCAAGTCCAAGCCCGAGTTTCAGGAGCCTGCGACGACCTGAGCTCGCTAGTCAAGGCAAAACCCCCGTTCAGGCTGCCAACGCAGCCTGAACGGGGGTTTTTTATGTTGAATGACGGTATTTTGCGGTAGGCCCACCCTCGGGCCGATGGATGTCGTGGTTAGCCTATTCCACACCCAGCAAATTCGCCAACGCGGCAGTTTCCAGGGCGCCGTTGTGGCTCACGATGTCACCTGTTTTGCGGTGCTTGCCCAGCAAAAACGGCACCGACTCCACGCCCAGCTGGTTGAGCAACTGGGTGTTGTTGGTGATGGCTTGTTTCAGGTCCTCTGGCACATCGGCGCTGGCCGACATGCCGCCGGTCCCCGCCAACAAGGACTGTTCGTGCGCGGTCATGGTGTCGACCGGGTTGGCGGCGCTGAGCAAGGCGGCGCCCTGCGGCAGGCTTCTGGCCGGGTTGAACGAGACCGGAATCCAGACAAATTTCACCTTGCTGTGCAATGGCAGCGCGGCTTGCCACAGGCGGCCGCAGTGCGGGCATTGCGGGTCAAACAGCACATAAACGGGCTGCGCGCTCATCAGGGCGCCCACGGTAAAGCCTTTGCCGTTGGCTGCCACCAGGTCGTAGCTCGAGCCGGCCTGGGCTGCAGGCGCGGCAGCAGCCGGTGCGGTCGCGGACGGGTTTGGTGTGGCGCTGGGCGTTTCTGTTTTGGAGCAGCCGACCATCGACAGAACAAGCGCTGCGGTGAGGGTAAGGGTGGTGATGTTCATGGTTGTCGTTCAATCAATGTTTGAGACGGGAGCCCTGAGTCAGGGCGACGCAGCCGGAATTGTCAGGGCAAATGCGATGCTGCTGCGGTCTTTGGGGCTTAAAGCCCCGTGGCCGCTTCCATGCCACCGCCCAGGGTCTTGAACAGGGCAATCTGATTTTGCAAACTGGCCAGTCGGGTTTGCACCAGTGCCTGCTGGGCGCCGAACAGGGCCCGTTGGGCATCGAGCCAGTCGAGCTGGTTGGCCACGCCATGCTCCAGGCGCAACTGCGTCAACTGGCTGCGCGCCATCTCGGCGTCCAGCAGGGCTTGCTGGGCCTGCAGTTGTTCGACCAGCGTGGCCCGGCTGGCCAAGCCATCGGCCACCTCACGGAAAGCGCTCTGAATGGCTTTTTCATACTGTGCCACTGCGATCTCGCGCCCGGTTCGTGCCGCGTCCAGATTGGCCTGGTTGCGCCCGGCATCGAAGATCGGCAGCACCAGTTGCGGCGCCAGGGTCCAGCCCCAGGAGCCGCTCTTGAACAGCCCGGACAGTGCGCTGCTGGCGGACCCGGCACCCGCCGTCAGGCTGATGCGCGGGAAAAAGGCCGCCCGGGCCGCGCCGATGTTGGCATTGCTGGCCACCAGTGATTGCTCGGCCTGGCGAATGTCGGGGCGCCGGGCCAGCAGGTCAGAGGGCAGTCCGGCAGGCAACTCGGCAAACATCAGTTGACTCAGCCTGCTGGGCGTCCATTGCGCCCGTTGAGCCGCGCTGACGGGTTGGCCCAGCAACAGTGCCAGAGCGTTTTCGTCGAGCGCGCGCTGGCGCATGTGCTGGGCCAGCGTGACGCGGGCCGACTCCAGCAAGGTTTGTGCGTTGCGGCGCTCGAAGTCCGAAGCCGCGCCGTGTTCGACTTTGAGGTCGACCAGCTTGAGCGACTCAGCGCGGGAGTCGAGTGCCCGCCGTGACACGGCCAGCAGTTCTTCGTCCGCCAGCAGGTTCAGCCAGGTCTGCGCCACGGTGGCGATCAGGCTGATCTGGACGGTTTGGGCCGCCTCGGCGCTGGCCAGCACCTGGGCCAGGGCTTGTTCCTTGAGGCTGGCGACCCGGCCGAAAAGGTCAAGCTCGTAAGCGGTGACCGTCAGCCCAGCGCTGTACGTGCTGTTGATGGCCCCATCGCTGCCCGGCGCGCGCGAGCCGGCAGCGGCAGCGTTCAGGGTGGGGAGCTGGTCGGCACGGCGCACACCAAGCTGGGTGCGCGCCTGGTCGATGTTGAGCAGCGCCACGCGCAGATCCCGGTTGTTGGCCAGTGCCGTGTCGATGAGCTGGCGCAGCGCCGGGTCAGAAAAGTAGCTTTGCCAGTTCACGACAGCCTGAGGGGTGGCATTGGCGCCACTGTCCACCGTGTTGACCCCGGCGCTGGCTGGCCACTGCGCCGCCACCGGCGCGCTGGGGCGCTGGTAAGTTGGCATGAGCGAGCAGCCCGTCAGCAAGCTGATGGCAAGCACTGCCACCGAGCGTTTCAGGGTGG
>JBASJO010000363.1:0-2983 GCA_049655365.1 Rhodoferax sp.
GCTCGGCCAGCGTCTTGTCTTTGGCCAGCAGCGCGTATTGATAGACCCAGCCGACCCCGGTGGCATCGGGTCCGATCTGCGGTGAGATACCCTTGGGCATGCGCCCGGAGGCAAAGTTCAAATACTCCAGCACGCGCGAGCGGGCCCAGTAAATGTCGGTGCCATCTTCAAAAATGATGTAGACGAAAGAGGCGCCAAAGAATGAAAAACCGCGTACCACTTTCGATTTGGGCACCGACAACATGGCCGTCGTCAGCGGGTAAGTCACCTGGTCCTCCACCACCTGGGGCGCCTGGCCCGGGACCTCGGTGTAAACGATGACCTGCACGTCCGACAGGTCGGGCAGCGCGTCGATGGGCGTGCGCAGCACGGCAAAAATGCCAGCGACGACGATGAACAGGGTGGTCAGCAACACCAGAAAACGGTTGCGGCCTGACCAGTCGATGATGTTGGAGAGCATGGTGTTGGCTTATTGTGTGGAAAACAATGGGCTTTGTGGGTCAGCAGCGCAGGACCGTTGTTTCACGTTAATTCCCGGTTGGTTTGGCACTGGTAATCACCCATTCGCCGGGCTGGCGCTCGACAAACTCGAAGTCCACCTTGGCACCCGGCTTGAGGGCTTGCAGCAGGGCCGGGTTGGCGGCCTTGAACTCCATCGTCATGGCCGGCCACTTGAGGCTGGCGATTGGGCCGTGATTCAAGCTGATGGTGCCTTCTTTCAAGTCAACGCCGTCCACCGTGCCGCTGGCCTGGTGGCCCACCGTCTTGGCTGCCGAGGCCGCGGGGGCCATGGTGGGTGCGGCGCTCCCCATGCCGTCCAGCGCCGCTTTCAGGTTGCTCTCGGCATCAATCAGGAAGTTGGCGGCGACCACCACGGGTTCGCCGTCATCCACGCCGTCGAGCACCTCCACATGGGTGTCGCTGCGCGCGCCCAGCTTGACTTCCCTCGACTCATACCGGCCGGCCCCTTTGTCAACCAACACGATCTGGCGCGTGCCGCTGTCGATCACGGCCGACACCGGCACGGTGATCACCTGGCCCTTGGTGCCGACGGGCAGTTCCACCTGGGCAAACATGCCGGGTTTGAGCAGCCCGCCGGGGTTGGCCAACTCCACACGCACCGGCACGGTTCGGGTCTCCGGGTTGAGCGTGGGGTAGACATAAGCGACCCGACCGGTGAAGGTTTTGCCGGGATAGGCATTGATGTTCACCATCGCTTTGGCGCCGTTCTTGACGAGTCCGATGTCCTGCTCGAAGACGTCGGCGATGACCCAGACGCTCGACAGGTCGGCAATCTGGTACAGCGCTTCACCGGGCATGAAGCGCATGCCTTGCACTGCTTTCTTGTCCATCACAATGCCGCTCACGGGTGAGCGGAAGCTGAGTGTGCGGGTGGTGGCACCCGATTCGGTCAAGGCCTTGATCTGCGCCTCGGAAATGTCCCAGTTGCGCAAGCGCGCCAAGCTGGCGTCGGCCAGTTGTTGCATGCCCGCCTGCGCCTGGCCACCGGCATCCTTGAGGCTGCCCACGCCCTGCACGGCGATGGCATATTCGCGCTGGGCCGATACCAGTTCCGGGCTGTAGACCTCAAACAGGGTCTGGCCCTTACCAACGGCCTGACCGGTCACGTTGACATGCAGGCGCTCCACATAGCCTTCAAACTTGGGCGAGATGGCGTACACGCGGCGCTCGTCGGGCTCGATGCGGCCCGCGGCGCGCACCAGCCTGTCAAGGCTGCGCAGTTGGGCTGCCTCGGTGCGCACGCCGAGCTTTTGCACCTTGTCGGTGCTGATCTTCACCTGGTTGGCGGCCAGGGGTTCTTCATCGGCGCCACCGGCATAGACCGCGATGTAGTCCATGCCCATCGGATCTTTCTTGGGGGTGGGCGAGGTATCGGGCAAGCCCATCGGGTTGCGGTAGTAAAGGAGCTTTTTCTCGGGCTGGGCTGCCGTCGTAGCGATTGCCAAGTCCGGTCCAGGGACGACATGACCCCGTGTGCCCGCGTAATAACCACCCGCGCCGGTCAACGCGGCCAACACCGCACCGAGCATCCATCCGCTAGCCGATTTCATAACTCTTCTCCCAGTAATTTTTCGATCTCCGCCAGCCGCATTTGGGCTTCCAGTTGCGCCTTGAGCTGCGCTTGCCTGGCCTGGCGCACCTGGCGCTGGGCGTCGAGCAGCGTGGCAAAGTCGAGCTTGCCGTTTTCATAGCCAGCGAGTGCCGCCTGGAACGTCAGCTCGGCTTGCGGCAGCTGGCTGCTCCGGGCGAGTTGCTCGGTGCGTTGCGCCGCGTCGAGCCCGGCCAGGTTTTCAGCCAGGTCGGACAGCACCTGATTGGCGGTGGCGTCGCGGCGCGATTGGGCCGCTGACAGCATGGCCTGCGCCTCGCGTTCTTCGGCGCGGCGCGACGCCTGTTGCAGTGGGATGTTGACCGTCAGCATCAGGCTCCATTCGCGGATGCGGCGCTCCATTTGTGTTGGCGCGATCGACAGCGTGAAGTCCGGGTAGCGGTTCTTCAGGCTCAGGTCACGTCCAAGTTCGGCTGACTTGATGCGCGATGCTTCGGTAAATAACTGGGGGTTGCCTTGTTGCACACGCGCCATCAGGGCGTCAGCGTCAAGCTTGGCGGCAATCGGCACGGGACGCAGGCGCTCGGGCGTAGCCAGCGGTGCGTTGGTGGCGCGTGCCAGCATGGCGTTGAGTCTGGCGTCGACCTGGCGCGTCTCGCCTTGCAGTTCGACCAGCTCGGTCTGCATGGCGGTTTGTTCCAACTGTGCGCGGATGGCATCCTGCTGCATCGCCAGGCCGCCGGCATAGCGTACTTGCGCCACCTTGGCCAGCCGCGTGGTCAGGTCGAGCAACTCCAGCGTGAGTTTTTTCGTGTGGTGCAGGTAGTAGCGTTGCGCATGCGTGGTTTTGACTCTGGCCGCCAGTTCAGCCCAGGTTCCCTGCACCTTGCCCTGGCTGGCCCGTGCCTCCTG
>JBASJO010000364.1:0-4641 GCA_049655365.1 Rhodoferax sp.
TCAGTCGCCGCTGCAGACGATCATCAGACAAGTGGCGACCGGTGTTCAGGATGACCAGGTCGACCTTGTGGGCATCGGCACTCAGACTGACATGCACTTGGCCGGCCTGGCCAGCGGCCTTGATGGCGTTGAGCAACAGGTTGAGCATGACCTGGCGAAATACCGTTGAGGGCACGCACAGTTCGGCCTGCTGCGCCAGCTCGGAGCTGATCGCGACGGCATGCTGCGCTGCCGTCGCGCGGGCCAATGTAAGAATGTCCTGCATATCGTCCGGTGTCAGGCAGCGGTCTTCCACTTTGGCTTGTGGTAGCAGCGCTGTGGTCATGGTGCGGATTTGCTGCAAGCCGCGCTCGATCAGGTCCAGGCTGCGGTTTCGGGTATCAGGCGCGTCACCATGCAGGCGCAGGGTTCGCGTGGCGGTGATCAGGCCAGCCAGCGGGTTATTGATTTCATGGGCTACCACGGAAGTGATACGACCCACGGCGGCCAGGCGTTCGGCGGAGAGGGCGCGCTTTTCATTGGCTTGGGCGGCCGCGGTTTCTATGAGCAGTTGTCGCACTGCACCCGCAATCCGATCGAGCTCGGGGTCCTGCAACTGCGGCAGCAGCAATTGCAGTTGCGCGGGATCGGTGCGCCCGATTTGGGCAATGCAGTCGGCAGTCTGGGCGATCGGGTGTGCCATGCGCCGACCAAGCAACCAGCCCAGCGGCACCAGCACAATGATGGCCAGTGCCGCTCCGATCAAGGCCGGTGTCGACAATGCCGCCCAATCCGGCGCAAAGACGGCGGCATCGACCTCCGCAAATACAAACCCGATCACCTGGTTGTCGTCACTGCGAATCGGTTCAACCAGCGTCATGCCGCCATCTGGAGTCGTCAAAGTGATGGACCTTGAGGCGTCACTCGTCGTGGGCAGCAGGCGGCCGTTGATCAGCACGCCCAAAGCCTGCTCTCCGGTCGGCAGCCGCAAGGGGTCTGACCCGGCCAGAAAGCGCCCTTGGGCGTCGAGTAGCGCGGCGCGGGATTGGCCTTTTTCGGTCTGCGGCAACAGCGCTGCCGTGTTGCGTAACAGCGTGAAGGCACGCCAGGTATCGTCCTGCGCCAGCAAGGGTTTGCCCTGCGCAACCAGTAAATCCACCACGCGCTGCACGGTGCTGACAATCTCCAGGCGCGCCGACCGTGCCGATATTTGCGCCGCGACCACACTCACCAAGAGCACCGAGAGGATGACGGCCAGCACCAGACCCATCGGGATCTGTATGCGGTAGGGCAAGCGTGGCAGCATCGTTTGTCGCCGGGCTCAGGTCCGGACCATGTTCACGCTGGTGGCCAATGCTTTGATGGGCACAAACAGGGCGGCGTCAGGTTTGGCAAAGCCGGTGAGATTCAGGTCGCGAAGCAAGCTCGTGCCTTGTGCATCTGCCGTCATGGTCTGCAGGGCGTCGCCCAAGGTCAATAAAGCCGGGTTGTTGTCGTTTCGCTTGGCCACTATCGGCGGAAAGGCATACCAGTCGGAGCGCCACAGCACTTCGGTTTGTGCCACCACTGCCATTTTTTGCAGTTGCATGGTTTCCCAGACGTAGCCGTCAATGCAACCGGCTTGCGCCAGGCCGGAGGCCACGGCTTCTGCCACGTTGCGGTGACCGTGGGCAAAGAAAGACCGGCGTAAATCGCGGGGGGCCAACCCGACCGCGCGCAGCTGTGCTTGTGCTACCAGCCAGCCTGAATTGGACAACGGGTCCGAGTACGCCAGCACCTGATTCTTGAGGTCACTCCAGCCGCTCAAAAGGGCACGCTTGCCTTGCTGACCAATCAGGTAGGACTGGTAAAACGGTTTGTCATGGAACAACGGTGTCGCCAGCAGCTGCAATCTGCTTTGATGCAGCACAAAAGGGTAACCACAAATCCAGGCAGCATCGAGTTGGTCGGTCAACAGCAGGTCAAGAATGTTCTGGTAGGACTCGCGTGCCACAAATACCAGCGGTACGCCCATGCGCGAACCCAGATAGTCACTCCAGCGCGTCAAAAATGCCGCTTGATCGGCCAGGATCACGGCCGTCAGGCCAACGCGCAACGGTGCAGCGCGCTCATCTTTGCGATCTTGTGCCTGGGCACTGGCCTGTAGCAGGCTCCAGCTTGCGCCAAATTCAAGCAAGGTTCTGCGTTGCATGGGTTCATTCACAGATAAAAGTCATGACAGGTAGTAGATAACGATTTCGTAACATCTTCACCTAGTAATAACCCGTAAGACGTTACGTTTTTGTTACGTTTACGCGGTTTGAATTCATTTCTTCAATGGCTTTCTCCAGCGAAATCCTGTTGATCTGTTTGGTTTCATGATGTGGCACGTTTGTTGCGCTATTTGACTTGGTTAACGTGTATCCATCAAGAATCACATCCTCTCCAGGAGACAAACCGATGAGTGAAACAAGCAAAGTCTCGTCACAGGCAGCGGGCCAATCGCACAAGCGGCGATTTGCCATGGTGGTCGATATCCGTCGATGCATCGGCTGCATGGCGTGCCAGGTGGCCTGCAAGGCCGAATACGACACCCCCTTGGGGGTTAACCGGACCTGGGTGCCTTACAAGGTCACAGGCAAGTACCCCACGGTGTCGCGCAAATTTTTGCCCCGTCTGTGCAACCACTGCGAAGACCCGCCCTGTGTGCGCAACTGCCCGGTGGGTGCCACCTTTGTCGTCGAAGACGGTGGCTTTGTGCTGCAACGCTACGAGCGTTGTATTGGCTGCCGCAGTTGCATGGCCGCCTGTCCCTACAACGCGCGCTTCATGCTGCCGTCGCACCGCACCTACACGCCCATCACCAATGTCGTGGACAAGTGCACTTTCTGTTTCCATCGCGTCACGCAAAACCTGGTGCCGGCCTGTGTGCAGACCTGCATTGGCCGGTCCCGCGTGTTTGGCGACATCAACGACCCCAACAGCGAGGTCTCGTACATGATTGCGACCAATCCGACGCAGGTGTTGCGCCCTGAACAAGGCACCAAGCCGCACGTTTTTTACATTGGTGCCGATCGCAACCAAACCGAGTTTGGCCATGATGGCTACAAGCCCGTTGAAGTGATGGAGCAGGAACGTGCTGCTTTCAAACTTCACTTCAAAATTTAAGGAGCACACATCATGGGTGAATATGTTTGGTTTCACGATGTCTCGTGGCATTCGGCTTACGCGATCTACTTCTTCGTTGTCGGCATTCTGGCGGGCTTGTCTTTTCTGTCTTATGGTTCCTGGATCACGCCTGCATTGCGACCCTTGCGCGAAAAGGCAGCTTATGCCTCATTGCTGTTGCTGGGTGTGGGCGGGGCGCTGCTGGTGGCAGACTTGTCGCAACCCCTGCGCTTTCTGAACACCCTCAACCCCATGTACATGCAATTCACCTCGCCGCTGGCCTGGGGAGCGTTGAACATCGTGGCATTTGGTATTTGCTCGGTGCTCTATATCTGGACCTTGTTCAAAAAACAGGAAAAGCATGGCAAGTTGTTGGCGACCTTGACCGCTTTGCTGGCCTTGGGCCTGCCCATCTACACCGGCTATGACTTGTCGGTACACCAGTCGCGCCCGGTCTGGAACACGCCGGTGATGCCTGTGCTGTTTGTGGCGTTGGCGATTGCCTCGGGATCGGCCGCCGGGGCGCTGTTGGCGGGCGGCAACGTGGCTGCGCAAAAAATCCTGCGTGAGTACATGCTGTGGTCCACCGCAGCGGTGGGGGTGGTGTTGATTGGGGTGATGGGCACCACCCATTACGGCGGCGCTGCGGAGGAGTTGACCTTTGCCATTTTGACCACGGGCACCATGGGCTTGATCTTTGTCGGCTTCGGTATTTTGGGCGGCATCGCTTTGCCCGTAGGCCTGTTGCTGGCCAGCACGGGGCAGCAGCACCGGGGTATTTTGATGATCGCGGCGGCGCTGATTCTGCTCGGTAGTGCAGCCCTGCGTTACGGCATTTTGATGGCGCCCCAGCAAATGCAAACCTTGTTTTGACCCTATTCCAGGAAACAAATCATGAAAATTCCTCAAGTCACACGACGCACATTTTTGGAAGTCAGCGCCAGTACCGGGGCTGTCGCTGCAGCGGCCCCGCGCTTGCTTAACGCCATGGAAAACGACCTGGGTGGCAAAGACATTGATCCGGTCACTGCGGTTGAACGGCGCGCCGTACCAACCGGTTGCCATGTCTGCAACATTCAGGATGGCGCCATTGCCTACCTGGAAAACGACCGGGTGGTCAAGCTCGAAGGTAACCCCGAGCATGTATCCACCCGCGGACGCCTGTGCGCCAAGGGCAATTCGGGCATGTGGTACAGCTACGACCCGGATCGCATTTTGTACCCGCTCAAGCGCGTCGGCGCACGCGGTGAAGGCAAGTGGAAACGCATCACCTGGGACGAAGCCCTGACGGAGCTGGCTGGCAAGCTCGATGCCGCCCTCAAGGAAGACCCCAACACCATCATGCTCAAGTACGGCCGCAACCGCACTGGCGGCACGATTGACCGTTTCATGCAAACCTTGGGTTCTGCCACGGTCGTGAACCACACCTCGGTGTGTGAATCGTCCAAAAAGGTGGGCATGGAGCCAACCTGGGGCCCAGACATTGAGACGCCCGATTTTGCCAATGCCAAATAT
>JBASJO010000365.1:0-3838 GCA_049655365.1 Rhodoferax sp.
TCAAAAATGAGGACTGCAGATTGAGGGTGATCAACATGGCCAGCCACACCGGGTCAACCCCCTGCGCCAGCAAAATTGGCAAAAACAGCGGCACCGCAATGTAGCTGATCTCGATCCACTCGATAAAGAAGCCAAGCAGAAAAATCATCAGCATCATGAACCACACGGCGGTGTCAACACCCCCGGGCAGCATCTCGAACAGCCGGGCTATCAAGTCCTCACCGTGGAGCCCGCGAAACGACAGCGCAAACACCTGCGCCGCCATCAGGATGAACATCATCATGGCCGTGATCTTGCTGGTGTCGAGCGCCACGGCATGCAGGGTTTTCCAAGTCAAGCGGCCTGACAGCGCGGTGATCAGAACGGCACCCACCGCCCCCATGGAGGCAGCCTCGGTGGGGGCGGCCACCCCGCCGACAATCGAGCCCAGCACCGCCACCACCAGCATGATCGGCGGCACCACCACCTTGATAAACCGCACCCCGAGCTCACGCCGGGAGACATCGTTGCGTTCGGCCAGCGGTATCGGCGGCATGGCGCTGGGGTCCAGCATGCCACGCACCAGCAGGTAGATGATGTAGAGCGCAGCCAGCATCATGCCCGGCCCCACCGCCGCCGCAAACAGCGTCCCCACCGACAACTGCATGATGTCTGACAGCAAAATCAAAATCAGGCTGGGCGGAATGATTTGCCCCAGACAGCCCGAAGCACAAATTACCCCGCAGGCCAGGCTTTTGTCGTAACCGCGGCGCACCAGCGTGGGCAGCGCCAGCAGGCCCAGCGTGATCACCGTGGCGCCCACAATACCGGTCGTGGCGCCCATGAGCACCCCAAACAGCACGATGCCCACCCCCATGCCGCCGCGCAGGCCACCCGCGATATGGCCCATCACATCGAGCAGGTCATCGGCCAGGCGGGACTTTTCCAGCATCACACCCATGAACACAAACAGCGGAATGGCCATCCACTGGTAACCCGCCACAATGCCGTAAAAACGTGCCGGCAGCAGACTGAACAACGAATCGCCAAAGCCCAGATAGCCAAAGACAAAGCCCACCGTCGCCAGGCTGGTGGCCACCGGAATACCGATCATCAGCAGGCAGAAAAAACCCACCAGCATGAAGACGGCGTAAGTCTGGGGTTCAAACATCGTCCAACTCCCCTGGTGCCCGCCAGCTTTGGACAACGCGCATCAACTGCCCGGCCGACTGCAGCACCAGCAGGCTGTAGCCCAGCGGAATCAGCCCCTTCACCAACCATCTAAAGGGAATGCCACCGGGGTCTGGCGACTGTTCGTTGATGGCATAAGCCTGACCCACATAACCCAGTGACAGCACCACAAACAGCAGCGCCACGACCATGATCAATAGCACCGACACCACGTCCACCACAAACTTGGCGCGGGTGCTGTAGCGCGCGTAAAACAGGTCTACCCGCACGTTGTCTCCGCGCAAAAGCGCATGGCTCATGCCCAGCAAGATGAGTGCGGCCAGCAGATGCCACTCCAGCTCTTGCGCCCAGACCGACCCCAAACTGAACGCGTAGCGCAGCAGCACATTGACGGCAACCAGGGAAATCATGGCCAGCGCCAGCCAGGCGGTCAGCTTGCCGATGCGGTCAATCGATGCTTCGATGCCGACAACGGCACGGGTGATCGTGTTCTGCATGGGTGGGGCTCCGGGCTTAGCCGCGCACGGTGCTGTGGTAGGCACCTTCGCTGACATCGGCCCAGCGTTGGTACTTGGCCATGAACGCCATGTAAGAGTCGTGCACCTTCTTGGTCATGGGATCCTTGGCCACGGCTTCGGCCAGCACCTTGTCGGTCTCGGTCCGCAGCGCCTTGATCACGCCCTCAGGCAGCGGCTTGGCGATCACCTTCTGGTTCTTGATCAGGTCTTCCATGGCCTCTGCGTTGGCCTTCTGGCACCAAGCCTCGCTGATCACGTTGCAGGCGGCCGCGGCGTTTTGCACGATGGCCTGCAAGTCCTTGGGCAGCGTTTGCCAGGCCGCCTTGTTGATCAACAACTCGGATACCGTGGCCGACTCGTGCCAGCCGGTGGTGTAGTAGTACTTGGCGGCCTTGTGCAGACCCAGGCGACGGTCCTGGAACGGGCCAACAAACTCGGCCGCGTCAATCACGCCGCGCTCCAGCGCCGGGAAAATTTCACCGCCTGGCAGCACCTTCACATCCACACCCAGGTTGGCGTACACCTTGCCGGCCAGGCCTGGAATGCGCATCTTCAGGCCCTTCAGGTCGGCCACGGACTTGATTTCTTTTTTGAACCAGCCGGTCATCTGCACCCCGGTGTTGCCACACGGCATGGCCACCATGCCAAAGGGTGCGTAGACCTCGTTCCACAGGTCAATGCCGCCGCCGTCATACAGCCAGCCATTCATGCCCTGAAAGTTCATGCCAAAGGGCACCGCCGTGAAGTACTGCGCGGCAAAGGTTTTGCCGGTCCAGAAATAGCTGTTGGCGTGGTTCATTTCCACCGTGCCGGCGCGCACGGCGTCAAAGCCTTCAAAGGCCGGGATCAACTCACCCGCGCCGAACACCTGAATGTTGAGCCGACCGTCGGACATCTCCTTGATGCGCTTGGCCAGGTCGGTGGCGCTGCCGGGGCCATCGAAGTAAAACGGCGACCCCTTGGGGTAGGCACTGGTCATTTTCCAGTTGAAAGTGCCCTTGCTTTGGGCTTGAACGAGAGAGGGTGCGCTCAAGACGCCACCAGAGATAGCAGCGGTCGTGAGGAATTTGCGGCGGATCAGCGTCATGAGAGAGGACTCCAGTTGCGGTTGAGGGTTATCAGGCGACGGTGCAACCGTTTGTAAAGCGGTTCATCTACCTCAAAGCAAAAGTTGTGCCATCACATAAATATGATTTAAGTTATTGATTTATATTAATAAAGTTAAATTCAAACGAATTGGATGAAAGTTTCTTCACAACAAATTAGCCGAGAATTCCGTTGAGAACTTTGTCGAATGTTTAAAAAATGAAAGTTTTTATTTCGTTTGTATGGTGTTTGTAGACACATTGGTTTTTTGCGGACACAGAAGGGCGCAAAATGGCCGCTAAAAATGACAATTGGAAACAAGACACCCCGGTGCACGCATAATGTGCACTCGCACCACGATGGGGTAAACCCTTGGTCTGACCCGCAGACAGTTTTAAAGGCGGGCGCCACCGCGCCGGTTTTTGACACGGGTCATCAGCGTCTTGCAGTCCACTGACAAAATCTCGGGCCGGTTGAAGATGTGTTTGCGCACAAAGCTGTCAAAGGTGGCCATGCTGTCGGTGAGCGCATGGATGTGCAAACTTTGCAAGTCACTCATGATGTAGAGACTGACCACTTCATGGCAGTCCGCCAACTCCTGGGAGATGGTCTCAAGCGCCGCAGGCGCCACCCGAATGTCGACAAAGGTCGAAATCACCTTGCCCAGCTTCTCGGGGTTGATCACCGCCCCAAACAGCTCGATCACGCCACTGCTCACCAGCGCCTGCACCCGCGCGCGCGCGTGCGCCCGCGACACGCCCAGCTGACGCGCAATGTCCGCAAACGACGCCCGACCATCCTTGACCAGAATGTTGAGCAAGGCGCTGTCGAGCTTGCTCAAGCTGGCGCCGGACGCCTCTTGAAAAACAGGGGTTGGTGTGGTCATGGTTTGTTATTCGGTGCGACTATCGTCGTCAACAACTTTACACCATTGATCACAACGATTGGGTCTCGCAGCGTCTGAACTTGCCCAAGCTGGGCATTTGGGCTGCCGTCAAGCGGTCGGTCGCCGCTGACTTCTGAGTGGCTTTATGCGTGTCACACGCGGAAGTGAAGTAGTCGGC
>JBASJO010000366.1:0-4545 GCA_049655365.1 Rhodoferax sp.
GGACGACATCGCCCGGGACATTGTCAAACGGCCGTTCATCTTGGTGGGGTTTGTTGCTTTTGTGGTGTTGAGCAGCCTCGCGTTCACGTCGTTCAATCGGGCCATCAAAGTGCTGGGTGGACGCAACTGGCAGCGCTTGCACCGCGCCGTGTATGGAGTCGCTGGCCTGGCGATCTTGCACTTCTTCTGGATGCGTGCGGGCAAAATCGACTTTGCGGAGGTCTTTGTTTATGCTGGTGTGTTGACGGCTCTGCTGGGCTGGCGGCTGCCGCGGTTTTTGAATCAAAAGAGCTGAGGCCTGGCCAGTCCATCCCGGATTGCGCTGAGTTTCATCCGGGCTGCGGCCATCGCTCAGGTAATCAAACGTTCCTGCCGCATTTGATCAGCATAGCCTTCACGCGCGCGAATTAGGTGTGCCTGGCTACCGTCCACCAGCACCTCGGCAGCGCGGTTGCGCGTGTTGTAGTTGCTGGCCATACTCATGCAGTAGGCGCCGGCAGACATCACGGCGAGAAGGTCACCTTGCGCCACGCTTAAATCCCGGTCGTGGCCAATCCAGTCGCCGCTTTCGCAAATCGGGCCAACCACTTCCCAGGTCTCTGGGGTGGTGTCGCGCGGCTTGAGTGGTACGATCTGGTGGTAGGCTTGGTACATTGCTGGTCGCGGCAGGTCATTCATGGCGGCATCGACAATGCAAAAATTCTTTTGCGCGCCTGGCTTGAGGTACAGCACTTCGGTCACACACACGCCCGCATTGCCCACCAGGGAGCGGCCCGGTTCGATCATCAGAGGCCGGTCTCCGAAACCACGGGCATCAAGTTTTGCCAATAACTTGCGCCACAACACAGCCGCTTCAGGCGGGGTTTCGCCCTGGTATTCGATGCCCAGGCCACCACCCATGTCGATGTGGTGAATTGGTACACCTGTGGCCTCGATGGCTTCCACCAAGTCCAGCATGCGGTCCATGGCATCCAGATAGGGTGACTCCTGCGTGATTTGCGAACCAATGTGACAGTCAATGCCTTGGACCTTCAAGCCGGGCAAAGCGGCGGCCCGCTGGTAAGTCTCTACCACGTGCTCATGAGCGATGCCGAACTTGTTACCTTTCAGGCCCGTGGAAATATAAGGGTGTGTCTGTGGATCGACATTGGGGTTGACGCGAATACTCACCGGGGCTTGCAGGCCCAGGTTCAACGCCACCTCATTGAGCACCTCCAATTCAGCTTCGCTCTCCACATTGAAGCAGCCTACGCCGGCTTCAAGGGCCGCGTGCATCTCGGCCCGGGTTTTGCCCACGCCAGAAAAAATGATGCGACTGGCCAGTCCACCTGCGACCAGCACACGTTGCATTTCACCCAGTGACACCACATCAAAGCCACACCCTGCCTGGGCAAACAATTGAATGATCGCCAGGGTCGAGTTGGCCTTCATTGCGTAGCAAATCTGCACCTGCCGCCCCGAAAAGCCTTGCTGGTAGGCCGCAAGTGCCGCCAGCATCGAGGCCTTGGAGTAAACAAACAAGGGGGTGCCATACTGTTGCGCCAAGGCGCTCAACGGGATCATCTCGACAAAAAGCTCGTCGCCAACATAGGCGATGTGGGGGTGGCCCGGTAAACGGTCAGGATGCATGGAGGTTATGGCGCCGAGGCGGCGGTTGCAGGTTGGGGGGCTGGCGGCAACGATGAGCTGCCTGTCGCACTGCTTGGATTTCTGCCTAGGGATGGTAGCAAGCTCTCAGGCAGGGTGGCTCGATCTACCGTGCCTGTTGGCGGTAAATAAAGAGGACCCCGCTGGCCGCAGGCGGCCAAAGCTACCGCACTGGCACCAAGGGCAAAGGCTCGCACTAGAATTTGAGGAATTAACAGCATGGTGAAATTGTAATGACTGACTCCGAATTCATGGATCGCGCCGAGCGGGTACTTCGGGCCGTTGAGGCAAGTTGCGACCGTATCAATGATGAAACCGCTGCTGATATCGATAACCAGCGAACGGGCGGCATGATTACCCTGGCCTTTGCCAACCACAGTCAGATCGTCATTAATTTGCAAAAGCCGTTGCATGAAATTTGGTTGGCGGCCAAAGGAGGTGGCTTTCACTACCAATTTGATGGCGCGCGATGGTCAGATACCAAAGGTCAGGGCGAGTTTTTTGCGTCCTTGTCGCGCCATGCAACCGAGCAGGCCGGCCAACCGCTCATGTTCACGCCATGACAATGCAGACACGTTCTTGTCCGTGTCTGTCGGCTCGGGTTATCTGAACAAGTCCAGAATTTTCCGCTTCTCGTCAGCTGCCGGCATGGGAATGACTTGTGGCTGAGTCGGGTTTTCGCCGTTGGTCAAGCCCAGGCTGGAAACGCCAGAGCGTCCCGCATACTCATCATAAAACCATTCGCCACCAAGATTGATCACGCCGTCTGGCACGTTAGCCTCCACCACAGGTGCATTCTTCAAGGCTTGTGCCATGAATTCAATCCAGACCGGCAGGCTCAAGCCGCCGCCCGTTTCACGCGCACCCAGTTTTCTCGGGGTGTCGTAGCCAATCCATGTGACGGCCATCAAGCTTGGTTGGTAGCCTGCAAACCAGGCATCCAGGGAGTCATTGGTTGTCCCCGTCTTGCCGTAGAGGTCGGGGCGCTTGAGCGTAGCCTGGGCCGACGCGGCCGTTCCGGAGCGCGTGACCTCCTGAAGCAAGCTGCCCATGACAAAGGCATTGCGGGCATCAATTACGCGCATGGATTCGTTCAGAGCCGGAACTTGCGTCTGGGTGATCACTTTGCCTTTTTGATCGGTGACGTGGCTAATCAACCAGGGGTTCACGCGGTAGCCGCCATTGGCGAAGACGGCGTATGCGCCGGCCATTTGCATGGGTGTGACGGAACCCGCTCCCAGCGCCATGGTCAGGTAAGCGGGGTGCTTTTCGGCCTCAAAGCCAAAGCGGGTGACCCAGTCCTGGGCATTCTGCGCCCCTACGGTTTCCAGAATGCGAATCGACACCATGTTTTTGGACTTGGCCAGACCTCGGCGCATGGTCATGGGGCCTTCAAATTTGCCGTCATAATTTTTCGGCTCCCAAGGCTGACCACCCGTCACGCCGGCATCATAAAACAAGGGGCCGTCATTGATGACCGTGGCGGGTGTCACGCCATGTTCCAGCGCTGCTGAATAGATGAACGGTTTGAAGCTGGACCCAGGCTGGCGCCAGGCCTGAGTGACATGGTTGAATTTGTTTTTTTCAAAATCAAAGCCACCCACCATGGCCTTGATCGAACCATCGCGCGGGTCAAGGGCTACGAAAGCGCCTTCCACCTCAGGCAACTGGGTGATATCCCAGGTTTTTTTTGGTGTTTGCACTACACGGATCACAGCACCTTTGCGAATTCTGATGTTGGCAGCGGCCTTGTCAGACAAGCCGGATTGAACCGGTTTGAGTCCTTCCCCAGTGATTTCAATCATTTCACCGTTTTGTCTGATGGCCACAATTTTTTTGGGTGAAGCCTCCAATACCACGGCTGACATCACGTCGCCATTGTCCGGGTGCTCCTGTAGCACCTCGTCAATGATGTCGTCCATGGCCTGTGGGTCGCTGGGCAGACTGACAAATTTTTCGGGTCCGCGGTAAAACTGGCGCCGCTCATAGTTCATGATGCCCCGGCGCAAAGCCCTGTAGGCCGTGTCCTGCTGTTCAGCGTTGAGCGTGGTGTAGACGTTCAAGCCGCGGGTATACGTGGCATCACCGTATTGCGCAAACATCAGTTGGCGCACAGTTTCTGCCACAAACTCAGCGTGGATATTGGTATTGTCAGCGCTCGATTTGATTTGGAGCGGCTCAAGCTTGGCTGCGTCAGCTTGTGCTGACGTGATGAACCCGTTTTCCAGCATCCGTTCAATGATGTAGAGTTGCCTCGATCTGGCGCGCTTGGGGTTGTTGATGGGGTTGTAGGCGGACGGGGCCTTGGGCAAGCCTGCCAACATGGCCGCTTCGGCGACCGTGATGTTTTGCAGCGACTTGCCAAAGTAGGCATCGGCCGCCGCTGCGAATCCATAAGCGCGGTTGCCCAAAAAGATCTGATTCATGTAGATTTCAAGAATCTGATCTTTGCTGAGCAAATGCTCGAGCTTGAAAGTCAGCAGAATTTCGTAAATTTTGCGCGTGTAGGTTTTTTCAGAAGTCAGGTACACATTGCGCGCGACCTGCATGGTGATGGTCGACGCGCCCTGACTCTTGATGCGGCCCAGGTTGGCCAGCGCTGCGCGCAAAATACCCTTGTAGTCCACGCCGCCGTGTTCGTAAAAGCGCGCATCCTCGATCGCCAGTACGGCATCTTTCATCACCTTTGGAATATCCTTGATCGGCGTGAGATGACGTCGCTCTTCACCAAACTCTCCAATCAGTACGCCCTCAGCAGAGTAAACACGCAAAGGCAATTTGGGGCGATAGTCAGACAAGTCTGAAATATCGGGCAAATTGGGGGATGCAACGGCCATGGCAATGCCCACCAAAAGTACCAGCGATGTCATGCCCACCAGGATCGCACCGCCCGTCCAG
>JBASJO010000367.1:0-6540 GCA_049655365.1 Rhodoferax sp.
GCCCCACTGACATCCCTCGGGCTGATTCGCGCACAAGGCGCCGATGCCGCCAAATTCCTGCATGGTCAATTGACCAACGACTTTTCCCTGTTGGGACTGTCGGAGGCGCGGCTGGCCGGTTTTTGCAACGCCAAAGGACGCTTGCAGGCCAGTTTCATCGGCTTCAAGCGCAGCCACACCGACATTTTGCTGCTCTGCAGCGCCGACCTGCTGGCCACCACCCTGAAACGCCTGAGCATGTTTGTGCTGCGCGCCCAGGCCAAACTGGTGGACGCCAGTGCCGACTTTGTGGTCTATGGTCTGGCCGGTGCCGCCGTGGCCGAGGCAACCCAGTCCCTTGGGGAACACCAGGCCAAGGTCTGGGGTAAAGCGGATGTGGACTGCGCTTCGATCGTCCACCTCTACCCCGCTGATGGTGTACCACGCGCGCTGTGGGTGGCCCCAATAGGCACTCCTGCCCCGGCGGGCGCCGCCATGACCCCTGAACAATGGGCCTGGAGCGAGGTACGCAGCGGTGTCGCCACCGTGACACACCCGATATTTGAGGCCTTTGTGCCGCAAATGCTCAATTACGAGTCGGTGGGTGGCGTCAATTTTAAAAAGGGCTGCTACCCGGGCCAGGAAGTGGTGGCACGCAGCCAGTTCCGTGGCACGCTGAAGCGACGCGCCTACCTGGCGCATGCCGATGCGCCCTTAAAGGCCGGCGAAGAGTTGTTTGCGTCTGATGATGTGAGCCAGCCTTGCGGGATGGTGGTGCAGGCCGCGGCAGCGCCCGAGGGCGGCTTTGACGCCATCGTGTCGATGCAGATCAGCGCGTTCGAGGCTGGGGGGGTGCGGGCGCGGGCAGCAGACGGCCCATTGCTCCAGTTGGCGGCAGCGCCTTACCCGCTACTGGCTGACATCTGATTGATCGAATGCCACGGCAGACCAGACTGAATTGCGTCCCGCATCCTTGGCACGGTACATGGCGGCATCGGCTGCCGTCAGCACATCGTTCGGATTTGAATCTGTACCAAGGAACAAGGTCACACCGATACTGACGCTGCAGCGGTGTTCGATGATCCTCTCTGCGGCATTGTCTTGCGCCACGATGAGCTGATAAGGCTCGCAAAGCTTGCCGCGGATCTTTTCGGCCACCAGGCAAGCTTGCACCCCGGACTGGACTTCTTCAGTGGTCAGCTCGCCGAGCAACACCACAAATTCATCGCCACCAAAGCGTGCCACGGTGTCTGTCTCGCGCACGCAGTGGGTGATGCGGTTCGACACCTCCATCAGCAACAAGTCACCGACCACATGGCCATGCGCATCGTTGAGCGGCTTGAAATTGTCGAGGTCCAGAAACATCAAGGCACCGTAACACGCCGATCGTTTGCTTGTTGCCAGGGCCTGGCTTAAGCGGTCACTTAGCAGGCGGCGATTGGGTAGTTGGGTCAACGGATCAAAAAATGCCAATTGGCGCACCTGGTCCTGCAAGCGTTTGCGCTCGGTGATTTCACGCGTGATGCCGTGGTAGCCGACAATGTCACCCTGCGCATTGCAATCGGGCTTGGACAGCACCTCACCCCAAAGCACGCGGCCATCTTTGCAAAGATGCGGTGCCTCAAAGGTCAAAAAATAAGACGTTGCCCCCGATTGCCTCGCTTCCTGGCCTTGCCGCATGATGTCTTTGACAATGGCGACACCCTCTGGCGTGAACATCTCAAGCACTGAATGGCCAACCACCTCCCCCGCCTTGAAACCACGCACACGCTCGTCGGCCGGGCTGATATAAGTCACGCAAAAATTAGAATCAAGTTTCCAGAGTACATCCTGCGTATCTTCGGTCAGCAAGCGGTGCAGGGCTTCGCTGTCATGCAGCGCCTGCGTGCGCTCCGCTACCAGAGTCTCAAGCGCCTTGTTTTGCTCGCGCAAAAGCTGCAAGGGGTAGATCTCGCCGTTCTGCACCAAACGGTCGGGAATGGAATAACTGTTGTGCACAATTTTCCAGTCCGAACCTTCAAGGCGAAAGAGCAGCACCAGGCGGGCTACCTCTTTCGCAAAAGCAGGGTCCGGAATGGGCAAATGGATGTGAAAGAGTGCCGTGATGAGCACAGCTTCGTCACTGATGTCCTGCAATGACAGGTCGAGCAGTTCGAAACGAATCCGTGCGGGTACCTGCGCGAAATCCTGGCGTGTGATTTCTTCCCAGACCACGCGGTCTTTCACCAGAAAGTCACCACCCCCCGTGTGGCCGCTGAAATTTTCACTGAAGTGATGGATCAGGCGCTCGTCGCGCCCGGCGTACATCTCGATGTAGTTGTCAAACAGCGCGCGGATAAGGCGCTCGCGGTTGGTGCCTGGGGAGGATGAGCTCATTGGAATGGCAGATGCGTCAATCAATTTGACCACCATCTTGTACCATAACCGCCCTGACAACTCGCTGTCAGGTCAAATTCCCGTGAATTAGACGCGCCGTGCCCAGGGGCCCAGGGTCATTTTCTCCAGTAGGTCGACGTGGCGCTCGAACCGGGCCCAGCCCAGCATCGAGCGCTCGATGAGTCCCACCTGCACGGCTTTGGCGTACTGCTCTCGTGCCATGTCAAATGGCAGACCCTTGAGCAGCGACAGGGTCTGGGTAAAACTGGTGGTTACGCTCGGGTTTTGAAAATTTCGCATGGTGATTCGTCCATCAAGGCATCTGGTTGCCATAAATCAGACCTCGTGAGCCAGCGCGCGTGTCGCTGTCAATCAGGCGCATGCGGCGTTCAAGGTCACTCACATCGGAGGCTTCGGATAAAAAAGCCTCTTCGATGTTGTGTTGACTTTTGAAGGCTGGGAGAAGAGATTTGATGATCTCCATTAATCTGGACATGGTGAGTCCTTGTAAAGTTGGTGTCAGCAAATTATAAGGGTTTACCCTTATTCTCAAGTTTTCATGAGGGCTTTGGATTTTTGCGCCAAGCGGCTGCACTCAGGCTGGAACGGTGTCCGCCTGGCATTCAGGAAAATGCGTGCTTCAAAGCCCGTGCCGCATCCCTATGCGCCTGGCGCGCCTCGGGAATGGCGCGGCCCATGTTGATGAAGCCATGGGTCACACCCCGGTAAATGTCGAGATCAACCGCCACGCCAGCCGCGCGCAGCTTGTCGGCGTACATCAAGCCTTCATCCACCAGCGGATCGCATTCGGCCAGACCCAGCCAGGCTGGCGCCACGCCTTCCACGTCATCGGCCATCAAGGGGGCAAAGCGCCAGTCTTCACGGTCTTGTCTGTTGGGGATGTAGTGGTCAAAGAAGTAATCTATGTGCGCGGCCTCCAGCACCAAGCCGTGGGCAAAGGTCTTGTGCGATGGCGTGTCCTGGTGCGCGCAGCAGCCCGGGTAAATCAGCAGTTGCAGTTTCAGCGCGAGCCCGGCATCGCGTGCCTGCAGGGCACAGGCGGCGGCCAGCGTACCACCCGCGCTGTCGCCACCCACCGCGATGCGTGCGGTGTCCAGAGCTTTTTCCGCGCCGTGGGCCCCGGCCCAGCTCAGCGCGTCCCAGGCATCCTCGAAAGCCACCGGAAAGCGGTGCTCGGGGGCCAGGCGGTAGCCCACCGACAACACCGCGCAGTGGGCCAGGTGGCTCAAATGGCGGCATAGCGCATCGTGGGTGGTGACGCTGCCAATGGTGAAGCCGCCACCGTGCAGGTAGACCAGCACAGGCAGCGGCTCGTCGCTGGGGGCCACCAGCCGCACCGGCAAATCAAAACCGTCGCGTGTCGGCAGCGTGAAATTTTCCACCCGGTGCAGCTTTGGCGGGGCCAGGTCGAGCACACCGGCGTTGACCTCGTAGGCGGCGCGCGCCTGTTGTGGCGTCAGCGCGTGCAGCGGCACCTGACCGGCGCGAGCCATGCGCTCGATCACGTTGTGCATGGCGGCGGTCAGCAGGGCGCGCGGGTTGCGGTGACTCATGGTGGCATGTGATCTTGTTACAGTGCAGGCTCTGATGCTAACAACCCGCAGCAAGCATGGCGCCGATTTCCGCCATACACCCCGGATGCAACTGGCACCAACATTGCTTGTTCCCGTCCATTCACACGACGCCCCATTCTTCAATTTCAGAGACCCGCATGTCCATTCACGCTGCACTGAACCACGTTACCCACTACAGCTACGACCGGCTGGTTGCCTTGGGCCCGCAGGTGGTGCGCCTGCGCCCTGCCCCGCATTGCCGCAGCAAAATCATTTCGTACTCGCTCAAGATTGAGCCCGAGAACCATTTCATCAACTGGCAGCAGGACCCGTTTTCCAATTACCAGGCGCGTCTGGTTTTTCCCGACAAGACGGAAGAATTCAAGGTCACGGTCGATGTCGTGATGGACATGGCAGTGTACAACCCGTTTGACTTCTTCCTGGAGCCCGAGGCGGAGGAATTTCCGTTCAGCTACCAGCCTGATTTGAAGCAGGAGCTGGCGCCCTACCTGACCCCCGACCCGGTGACGCCATTGGTACAGGCCTACCTCGACACGATCGACCGCACCAAACGCCGCAGTGTGCTCTTTCTGGTGGACTTGAACCAGTCGGTGCACCACGCCATCAAGTACACCATCCGCATGGAGCCCGGTGTGCAAACGCCGGAGGAAACCCTGACCCTGGCCTCCGGCTCGTGCCGTGACTCGGCCTGGCTGATGGTGCAGTTGTTGCGCAACTGTGGCTTGGCGGCACGTTTTGTCTCGGGCTACCTGATTCAGCTCAAGCCGGACGTGAAAGCGCTCGATGGCCCGAGCGGCACCGAAGTCGACTTTACCGACCTGCACGCCTGGTGCGAGGTTTATTTGCCTGGCGCCGGCTGGGTCGGACTCGACGCCACCTCGGGCCTGCTGGCCGGTGAAGGCCACATCCCGCTGGCCTGCACGCCCCAACCTTCCGGTGCTGCCCCCATTGAGGGAGGCGTGGACGAATCCGAAGTCACCTTTGCCCACCATATGGCGGTGACCCGCCTTTACGAGTCCCCGCGCGTCACCAAGCCCTATACCGAAGATCAATGGGTCGCCATCATGGCGCTGGGCGATGCGGTGGACGCCGAACTGGTGACGGGCGATGTGCGCCTGACCATGGGCGGCGAGCCCACCTTTGTGGCCAACAGCGACCGCGATGCACCAGAATGGAACACCGATGCCCTGGGTCCCACCAAGCGCGGTTTCGCTACCGAATTGGTGCATAAACTGCGCCGCGAATACGGCCAAGGCGGTTTTTTGCATTTTGGCCAAGGCAAGTGGTACCCCGGCGAGCAACTGCCGCGCTGGGCGCTCAACATCTATTGGCGCGCTGACCAGGAACCCGTCTGGCGCAACCCCGCCCTGTTCACGGATGAGCGCACACCCACGCACTACACCAGCGCCGATGCCCAACGTTTTACCGCGCTGCTGGCCAGCAAACTGGGGGTCACTGGCAAATACATTCAAACCGCTTATGAAGACAGCTGGTACTACCTGTGGCGCGAGCGTCGTCTGCCCGTCAATGTCGACCCCTTCAACGCCAAGCTGGACGACGAGATGGAGCGCGCCCGCTTGCGCCGGGTGTTCGAGCAAAAACTCGACACGCCAGTCGGTTACGTGCTGCCGATCAAGGTGGCGGGTTACGACGAACAGTTTGGTGCCGCCTGGACCACCGGCCCCTGGTTTTTGCGCGATGAGCGCATGTACCTGATGCCCGGCGATTCGCCCATGGGCCTGCGCCTGCCGCTGGACTCGCTGCCCTGGGTCAGCGAGGCCGATTTCCCCTACCTGATTGAACAGGACCCCTCGGTGTTGGTGGGTACCCTGCCCAGTTATGGCGCGGTGGCGGCCAAATATGCACCGGCCACGGTGGGATCAGCGCCAGGCACGGCGGGTCTGGCCCTGGGTGCGGCGGCGCGCGCGGCCTCGGCACGCATCAATTACCTGGCCGGTGCCGGGCCGCAGACGGAAGCGCCGCGCAAATTTCAGAGTGCGACGGGACAAAGCTCCGTCATTGCGAGCGAAGCGCGGCAATCCATGCAGCAAGAACCCGCCGACTTCACTCGTGCGCCCGCAGCACACGAATCCGCCCACTGGATCACCCGCACCGCGCTGTGCGTCGAGGTGCGTGACCCGCGCCGCGCGAGTGGCCCCAAGGCCGAGGCCATCGGTGAAAAATCGGGGGTGCTGTATGTGTTCATGCCACCGCTGGAAAAGCTGGAGCATTACCTCGACCTGCTGGCCGCCATTGAGGCCAGCGCCGAAGAGCTCGGCATGCAACTGGTGCTCGAAGGCTACCCGCCGCCGCGCGACCCGCGCCTGAAACTGCTCAGCGTCACACCCGACCCGGGCGTCATCGAGGTCAACATTCACCCGGCAAGCCACTGGAAAGAGCTCGTTGCCAACACCGAATTCCTGTACAACGCCGCCTTCGAGTCGCGCCTGTCCGCCGAGAAGTTCATGACCGACGGCCGCCACACCGGCACCGGTGGCGGCAACCACTTTGTCATGGGCGGCGCCCCGCCTTCCGACAGCCCGTTCTTGCGCAAGCCCGAGTTGCTGGCCAGCCTGCTGCTCTACTGGCA
>JBASJO010000368.1:0-8469 GCA_049655365.1 Rhodoferax sp.
GCGTTGCAAAGCGCCATTTTCAACAGCGCCAATTTCTCCAGTATCGCCACCGATGCCAGGGGCGTGATCCAGATTTTCAACGTCGGTGCCGAACGCATGCTGGGCTACGCTGCCACTGACGTGATGAACAAAATCACGCCCGCAGACATCTCTGATCCGCAGGAAGTGATTGAGCGCGCCAAGACGCTGACGGCAGAACTTGGTACGCCAATCACCCCCGGCTTCGATGCCTTGGTGTTCAAGGCGGCGCGCGGCATCGAGGACATTTACGAGCTGACCTACATTCGCAAGGATGGCAGCCGCTTCCCGGCGGTGGTGTCGGTCACGGCGCTGCGCGACGCGCAAAACGAGATCATCGGCTACCTGCTGATCGGCACCGACAACACCGCGCGCAAGCAAATCGAGGCAGATCAGAAACAGCTTGATCAGCGTTTGCGCGACCAGCAGTTTTACACCCGATCACTGATCGAGTCGAGCATCGACGCGATCATGACGACCAATCCATCGGGCATCATCACCGACGTCAACAAACAGATGGAGGCACTCACCGGGTGTACCCGCGACGAGTTGATCGGTGCGCCGTTCAAAAATAAGTTCACCGACCCCGAGCGCGCCGAGGCGGCCATCAAGCTGGTGCTGGGCGAAAAAAAGGTCAGCAACTACGAACTCACCGCGCGCGCCAGGGACGGCAAGGAAACGGTGGTGTCTTTCAATGCGAGCACCTTTTATGATCGTGACAGGAAGTTGCAGGGCGTGTTCGCCGCCGCGCGCGATGTGACAGAACGCAAACGTCTGGATGTCGAACTGGAGGGGGCCAAATCTGTGGCGGAAAAAGCCAACCTCGCCAAATCGGATTTCCTTTCCAATATGAGCCACGAGATTCGCACACCGATGAATGCCATCATCGGCATGTCTTATCTGACGCTCAAGACCGAGCTGACACCGCGCCAGCGCGACTACATCAACAAGATACAGAGGTCCGGGCGCCATCTGCTGAGCATCATCAACGACATTCTGGACTTTTCCAAGATCGAGGCGGGCAAGCTGACGGTTGAGCGCACCGAGTTTGAACTCGTCAAGGTACTCGATAACGTGGCCGCCCTGTTCTCCCAGAAAACCACAGCCAAGGGACTGGAACTGGTTTTTGATGTCGACAAGCATGTGCCAAGCCAACTGATCGGCGATCCGATGCGCTTGGGACAGATTCTGATCAACTACTGCAACAATGCGGTCAAGTTCACCGAGCGGGGGGAAATCGACATCCTGATTCGGCTCAAGGAGCAGACCGACCAGGATGTGCTGCTTTATTGTGCCGTGCGCGATACCGGCATCGGCCTGTCCCAGGAGCAGATGGGGCGCTTGTTTCAGAGGTTTTCGCAGGCCGACACCTCAACCACCCGCGAATTTGGCGGTACCGGCCTGGGGCTGGCCATTGCCAAGAAACTGGCCGAACTGATGGGCGGCGAGGTTGGCGTGGAGAGCGAACCCGGCAAAGGCAGCACCTTCTGGTTTACGGTGCGCCTGGATAAAGGCATTGGCCAGCAACGCAAGCTGGTGTTGTCGGGCGATCTGCAGGGCAAACGCGTGCTGGTGGTGGATGACAATGAGAACGCCCGCCTGGTGTTGGATGACCTGCTTAGCACGATGAGCTTCAGGGTGGACCAAGCGGATTCGGGATTGGCGGCCATTGAGGCGGTGGCGCAGGCCGAAATGCAGGGCACGCCTTATGAGATCGTTTTTCTCGACTGGCAGATGCCGGGCCTGAATGGCATCGAGACCGCCGGACGTCTCAGGGCTCTGTCGCTCAAGCATCAGCCGCACATGATGATGATGACCGCCTATGGCAGTGAAGATGTCATCAAAAGCGCGGAGGCCACAGGCATCGAGGAGGTGCTGATCAAGCCGGTCAGCGCTTCGGTGCTGTTCGACGGCGTTGTGCGCCTGCTCGGAGGTACCGTTGATGGTGTGCGCACCGTTGGTGACACACCAAGCGATGCTTTTGAGCAACTTGCCACCATCAGGGGAGCCCGCATCCTTTTGGTAGAAGACAACGAGCTCAACCAGGAGGTTGCCGTCGACCTCCTGACGGATGCCGGATTTGCCGTCGATCTGGCCGCGAATGGTCAGATCGCGCTGGAGAAGGTGAAGGTGGCTGATTACGACCTTGTATTGATGGACATGCAGATGCCGGTGATGGACGGCATTACCGCGACCCGGGAGATCCGCAAGGAGCTGCGTTTGCAGGCGCTGCCGATCGTGGCGATGACCGCCAATGCCATGCAGGGCGACCGCGACCACTGTATCGCTGCGGGTATGAACGATCACGTGGCCAAGCCGATCGAGCCCGAAGCCTTGTGGCTGGCGCTGCTGAAATGGATCAAGCCGCACAGCGTAAGGCCAGCCATGGACGCGCCCAAGTTGCTGATGGGGCCCGCTATCGACCTGCCCTCCGGCATCGACGGGCTGGACATGGTTAATGGCCTGCGCCGCGTACTTGGCAAAAAGTCCCTCTATCTCTCAATATTGCGCAAATTTCGCGACGGCCAGAGGTCCGTGCTGTCAGAAATCCTCGCAGCGCTGAGCGCTCAGGACTGGAGTACGGCGGAAATCCTCGCCCACACGCTCAAAGGTGTTTGCGGCAATGTTGGCGCCAACGGCTTGCAGCAGTTGGCGGCGTTGCTGGAAGGCGCGATCAAGGAGCGCCGTGCGCGCCCGGAAGTCGATGCCCGGCTTGAGGACTTGAAGGCCCCGCTGGCCACGCTGATGGCCCAACTGGACCAGCAATTGCCGGGGGCACAGCACAAGACCATCGTCACGATCGATCCTGTCATGCTGAAGGCGGTTTGTCACAAGCTGGAGCTTCTGCTGGCCGACGACGACGCGCAGGCCAGTGATGTGCTGGAGGCGAATTCTGACCTGCTCTATGCCGCCTTCCCCAATCACTACCGCAAGATTGAGGATGCCGTCCGGTCATTCGACTTTGCAAGCGCATTGACCGCATTAAGGGCCGTCATTGGCACATCCGCCTGAAAGTGATTGCCATGGATGAACTTAATGCCACCAAAAAAGCCACGATCCTGGTGGTTGATGACACACCGGACAATTTGACCTTGATGAGTCACCTTCTGGCGGGTCTCTACAAAGTAAAAGTCGCCAACGGTGGCGAAAAGGCGTTGAAGATCGCAATGTCTGACGCGCCGCCAGACTTGATCCTGCTTGACATCATGATGCCTGGTATGGACGGCTACGAGGTTTGCCGGCGACTCAAGCGCGACCCCAGGACGTTGAATATTCCGGTTATTTTCCTCACCGCCAAGGTGGGTATGGAGGACGAAAGGAATGGGCTTGAACTGGGTGCGGTGGACTACATTGCCAAACCAATCAGCCCGCCTATCGTGATGGCGCGTGTGAAAAACCAACTGGCACTCAAGACCATGGGTGACTTCTTGCGCGACAAAAACAGCTTCCTCGAGCTTGAAGTGGACAAGCGCACGCGCGAAGTCATGGCGATCCAGGACGTGACCATTCTCGCGATGGCCTCGCTCGCCGAGACGCGCGACACCGAAACCGGCAACCACATCCGGCGCACGCAGTTCTACGTCAAGGCGCTGGCTGAACGCTTGCGTGGTCATCCGCGTTTTGCCTGGTTTCTGAGCGACAGCAACATCACCATGCTTTTCAAGTCGGCACCGCTGCACGATCTTGGCAAGGTGGGCATTCCCGATCGGATACTGCTCAAGCCGGGCCGCTTGGAACCGGAAGAGTTCGAGATCATGAAGACACACACCACGCTCGGATACAACGCGCTCGTGCATGCCGAGGAGGCGCTCGGCATAGATGTCGATTTTCTCTCCTTCGCCAAGACCATTGCCCTGTCGCACCAGGAAAAATGGGATGGCAGCGGCTATCCGCAGGGGCTCGCTGGCGACGACATCCCGATAGCGGCGCGCCTGATGGCGGTGGCCGATGTTTACGATGCCCTCATCAGTCGGCGCGTGTACAAAGCAGGTATGTCACACGAAAAGGCGGTGTTGATCATGAGGGAAGGTCGGGGCACACACTTCGATGCCGACATGCTCGATGCCTTCATTGATATTCAAGAGGAGTTCCGTGTCATTGCCATGCGCTTTGTCGATTCAGATGTCGATATGCTCAAGAAAAAGGATTATTTAGAACAAGCCGGCGCGGCACTACCCGCAACGGTGAATTGATTATTCGCAATGCGGCGGCGCCGCGCACGGCTATTCTGGTGAGCACGATTTGAGCGTTTGAAATTTCTACCAGGAGCTGCCATGAAGACAGATTCAGAAATAAAGAAGGACGTGCTTTCCGAGTTGTTGTGGGACCCGCTGATATCCGAAACCAAAGTCGGAGTCACGGTGAACGAGGGGGTGGTGACCCTGACCGGCCACCTGGATACCTACGCCGAAAAGGTGGCGGCCAAACGCGCTGCCGAGCGCGTCAGCGGAGTCAAGGCGATTGCGCTTGAACTTGATGTGATTCCGGTGGGCAGCCATCAACGCAGCGATACCGAAATTGCACTGGCTGTGGAGCACGCGCTGAGCTGGAACACCTCGGTGCCGCAGGACCGGGTCAAGGTGGCCGTGGAAAAGGGCTGGGTGACCCTGAAGGGTGATCTTGACTGGAACTTCCAGCGGCGGGCGGTTGAGCGTATCGTTCGTCCGCTCAAGGGGGTGGTTGGCATCACCGACAACATCCAGCTCAAGACGCTGCCGGTCCCGCTCAAGCTGCAGGAGCGCATTCAGGAGGCGCTGACGCGCCAGGCCATGCGCGAAGCCCGGCGCATCGAGGTGTCCGTGGAAGGCAGCGAGGTGACCTTGCGCGGCCATGTGCACTCCTGGGCCGAACGAAATGCCGCCGAGGGTGCGTCCTGGTCCGCACCCGGCGTGACCCGCGTCAACAACCAGTTGCTGGTTGAGGCCTGAGCCGCGATGCGACAGGCCGGGCGCCACGGCTGGTTGTTGGCAGAGGCCATCGAATGGCTCCAGGGTGCGGGTCGACTGGAGCGGCAGTTCTTCCGGTTGGGTCGGGCCGGCGACTTGCCGCGCTGGGAGCCGCCGGTGGACATGTTTGGCAACGAGCAGGCACTGTGTCTGCTGATCGCGATGCCGGGGGTCAGCCCTGAGCGGCTGGATGTCAGACTGGAACCACAGGCCGTGGTTGTGCGCGGTGAACGGTCTCTGGCCGGTCACTTTGCGGCAGGCGCGATTCTGCAACTCGAAATACCTTACGGTCGCTTCGAGCGCCGCGTGCCCTTGCCCCACGCTGATTACCGTGTGGCCGACATGCTGCTGCAGAACGGCTGCCTGCGGCTTACGCTAGAGCGACTTTCATGAACCAGATCACCCCCCTGTTGCCCGACGATGCCATGGTCGTCGTGCCGGTGCGCAACATGGTGCTGTTTCCCGGCATGATTTTGCCCATCAGCATTGGCCGCGCGCGCTCCATCAATGCGGCGCAGTACGCTGTCAAGGCTGAGCTCCCGGTCGGTGTCCTGATGCAGCGTAACCCGGAGGCCGACGCACCCACGCCCGACGACCTGTCGGCCATGGGGACTGTGGCGACCATCCTGCGCTACGTCACCACGCCCGATGGTTCGCATCACATCGTTTGCCAGGGGCAGCAGCGTTTTCGCGTGCTTGGCTACCTGGACGGCTTTGACTTCATGGTGGCGCGTGTTGAACGCATCGTTGAGACAGCAGCAGAGGATGACAGCGAAATCGAAGCACGTTTTGTGCAGCTCAAGGCGCGTGCGTTGGATGTTTTGAAATTGTTGCCCAATGTGCCCGAGGAGATGCTGCAGGCGGTGCAGGATGTGGACAGCCCCGGCATGCTGGCCGATCTGGTGGCTGGTTACGTGGACATCAAGCCCGCAGAAAAGCAGGAACTGCTCGAAGAGGTCAACCTGCGCGCGCGGCTTGACCGCGTCATTGACATGTTGGCGCATCGCATCGAGGTGTTGCACTTGTCGCGTGACATCGACCAGCGCACCAAGGCCAGCATCGGGCAGCGCGAGCGAGAGTTCCTGTTGCGCGAGCAGCTCAAGGAGATCAAGAAGAAGCTCGGTGAGGACGGTGGCGACAACGCGGCCGAACTGGCGGAGCTGGGCAAGGCGATCGACGATGCAGGGATGCCCGGGGAGGTGGCCAAGCAGGCCAGAAAAGAACTCAAGCGGCTGGAGCGCATGTCGGACAGCTCGGCCGAATATTCGATGGTGCGCACCTACCTGGACTGGCTGCTGGAAATTCCCTGGAAGCCACCGGAGCCCGATGCCATCGATGTGGCGCAGGCGCGCCAGGTGCTCGACGACGACCACTTCGGCCTGGAACAGGTCAAGAAGCGCATTGTCGAATTCCTGGCGGTGCGCAAGCTCAAACCGGGCGGCCACGGGCCCATCCTGTGCCTGGTGGGGCCGCCGGGTGTCGGCAAGACCTCGCTAGGCCAGTCCATCGCGCGCGCGCTCGGTCGAAAATTTGCCCGGGTGTCGCTGGGCGGCGTGCATGACGAGGCCGAGATTCGCGGCCACCGGCGCACCTACATTGGCGCCCTGCCGGGCAACATCATCCAGGCGCTGAAAAAGACCGGAACCCGTGGCTGTGTCATGATGCTCGATGAGATCGACAAGCTCGGCAGCGGCGTGCACGGCGACCCGTCGGCCGCGCTGCTGGAGGTGCTCGACCCGCAGCAGAACAACACGTTCAGGGACAACTACCTGGGCGTGCCTTACGACCTGTCGCAGGTGATCTTCATTGCCACCGCCAACTTGCTCGACACCATCCCCGGGCCGCTGCGCGACCGCATGGAGGTGCTGCATCTGGCCGGTTATACCCAGGAAGAAAAGCGCGAAATCGCCAAGCGGTATCTGGTGCAGCGCCAGCTGGACGAGACCGGCCTCACGCCGGCGCAGTTCACGCTCACCGATGACGCCCTGATGGCCATCATTCGTCACTACACGCGCGAGGCGGGTGTGCGCAACCTGGAGCGCCAGATTGGCGCCGTCTGCCGCCATGTGGCGGTGCGCATTGCCGAGGGCAAGGCCACGGCGCAAACCATCGATGCGCCCGACTTGGACGACATCCTGGGCCAGTCGAAGTTCGAGAACGAGGTGGCCTTGCGCACCGGCATGGCCGGGGTGGCGACAGGCCTGGCCTGGACCCCGGTGGGCGGCGACATTTTGTTCATCGAGGCCAGCCGCACGCCGGGCAGCGGGCGTTTGATCCTGACCGGCCAGCTCGGCGATGTGATGAAGGAGTCGGCCCAGGCGGCGCTGACCCTGGTGAAATCACGGGTCTCCGCCCTCAAGCTGGAGCCTGGCGCCTTTGAAAAGGTGGACGTGCACATTCATGTGCCTGCGGGCGCCGTGCCCAAGGACGGACCCAGCGCCGGGGTCGCGATGTTCATTGCGCTGGCCTCCCTGTTCATGGACCGGCCGGTGCGCAGCCAGGTGGCCATGACCGGCGAGATCAGCCTGCGGGGCCTGGTGATGCCGGTCGGTGGCATCAAGGAAAAAGTGCTGGCGGCGCTGGCTGCCGGCATCAGCACCGTGATGCTGCCGGCGCGCAACCGCAAGGACCTGGAAGAAGTGCCGGCGCAAGCCAGGGCGCAGCTTGAATTCATTTTTCTCGATGATGTGGAGCAGGCCTTGCAGGGCGCCATCGACATGGCGCAGATCAAGTTGCCAGAGGCTGCACAAGCCTAGCCGTGCCAGTATTGAATGCCCGCGTTGAGCAAAAACAGCGTCAGCAGTGACAGGCTCGACCAAGTGGCCAAGTGTGCCACGCGGTGTGTCGGGCGGCTGGCCAGCGACACGATCACGATGGCGCCCATCAGGCAGGCAATGAAGGCCGATGTCGCATGCACTGCAGACACGCTTGCATAAATTGGCCCGCTCACATAAGCCACGTCGTCGAACACCAGGATCAGCACGTCGAACAGGTTGCTGCCCAACAGATTGCCTAACGCCATGTCGAGGGCGCCAATGCGCACTGCGCCCCAGGTGGTGGCGAGCTCGGGCACGGTGGTGGCAAAGGCAATGAACAGGGTGCCGACAAAGGAGTGGGTCCAGCCCATCAGCCGGGCCAGCTCGACGCCGATGATAGGCAGCCAAATGCCCGCACCCACGATCACGCTGGAAGCCATGCCATAGCCCATGAGGGCCGCCTTGAGCGTCATGCCAGGTCGCTCTGCGGTTTCAGGGCGCACCAGACGGCGCTGCTCCATCACGTAGAGCGTGCGCATGGCCACCAGATAAACGCCCAGCAGCAGCACGCTGGCCAGGCCGATGTGGCCGATGGCCGGCATCATGCTGCGCCCGCCCAGCAGCACCCCCAAGCCTGCCCCACCCAGCAAAATGACGCCAAATCCAGCCGATACAAAAAGGCCATGACCGACTTGCTGGAAGAGGTTGCCCGTGCGGTAAAAAATATCGATCAGGCCCAAAATCATCAG
>JBASJO010000369.1:0-2567 GCA_049655365.1 Rhodoferax sp.
AACCGCAAAGCCGGTGATGTGGACCACACCATCGTGGACCACAACACCTACGTTTTCCTGGGCGACGGCTGCCTGATGGAAGGCATCAGCCACGAAGCCTGCGCGCTGGCCGGTGCCTGGAAGCTCAACAAGCTGATTGCGCTGTACGACGACAACGGCATTTCGATCGACGGTCAGGTGGCGCCCTGGTTCATCGATAACACGGCCCAGCGTTTTGCCGCCTACGGCTGGAACGTGCTCGGCCCCATCAGCGGCCACGACGCCGAGCTGGTGGCCGACACCATTGCCGAAGCCAAGCTGTCCGCCGACAAACCTACCCTGATCATCTGCAAGACCGCCATCGGCCAGGGTAGCCCGAACCGCGCCAACACCGCCAAGGCCCACGGCGAGCCGCTGGGCGCTGAAGAAATCAAGCTCACGCGCGAAGCCATTGGCTGGCCGCACGCGCCGTTCGTGATCCCGAAAGACGTCTACGCCGCCTGGGACGCCAAGGCTGCCGGCAGCGCTGCCGAGGCAGCCTGGAACGACAAGTTTGCCGCCTACAAGGCCGCCCACCCGGCACTGGCCAAGGAGCTGCTGCGCCGCATGAAGGGTGAGCTGCCCAAGAACTTTGCCCAAGTGGCCGTGGACACCGCCGTGGCCGCCCACACCAAGGCGGAGACCGTGGCCAGCCGCAAGGCCAGCCAGCTCGCACTCGAGTCTTTCACCGCCGCCCTGCCCGAGATGCTGGGCGGTTCGGCCGACCTGACCGGGTCCAACCTGACCAACACCAAGTGCACCCCCAACCTGCGTTTTGACGCGGCTACGGGCGCGGGCAATGGTGGCCGGCACATCAACTACGGCGTGCGTGAATTCGGCATGGCCGCCATCATGAATGGTGTGGCGCTGCACGGTGGCTACATTCCTTACGGCGGCACTTTCCTGACCTTCAGCGACTACAGCCGCAACGCCATCCGCATGGCTGCGCTCATGAAGCTGCGCGTGGTGCATGTGTTCACCCACGACAGCATTGGCCTGGGCGAAGACGGCCCGACGCACCAGTCGATTGAGCACGCCGCGTCCTTGCGCCTGATCCCGAACCTGGACGTCTGGCGCCCCGGCGACACCGCCGAGACCGCCGTGGCCTGGGCCGTGGCGCTGCAAAACAAGGCCAAGCCCACGGCCTTGCTGCTGAGCCGCCAGAACATCCACTACGCCCCCAAGGCCAGCCTGGGCGACATCAGCAAGGGCGCCTATGTGCTGGCCGAGCCCACCGAGGTGGGTCTGAAGAAAAAGGCGCAAGCGGTCATCATCGCCACGGGCTCCGAGGTGCCCTTGGCTTTGAGAGCGCAAGAGCTGTTGGCGGCGCGCAAAATCGCGGTGCGCGTGGTTTCCATGCCGAGTACCACGACGTTTGATCAGCAGGATGTGGCCTACAAGACAGCCGTGCTGCCGGTCGGCGTGCCGCGCATCGCGGTCGAAATGGGTGTGACGGGTGGCTGGTGGCAATACGGCTGCGCGGCGGTGGTCGGCATCGACAGTTTTGGTGAGTCGGCACCGGCGCCCGAGCTGTTCAAGCACTTTGGCTTCACGCCCGAAAATGTGGCCGACACGGTGCAAAAAGTGCTGCGCAAGTAAAAGTTTCGATAATCTGTTTTTAACTCCTGGAGAAAAGTATGACGATCAAGATTGGTATCAACGGCTTTGGCCGCATCGGCCGTAACGTGTTGCGCTCGGCCCTGCAGAATTTCAGCGACATCGAAGTCGTTGCCATCAACGACCTGCTGGAGCCCGACTACCTGGCTTACATGCTGCAATACGATAGCGTGCACGGCCGCTTCAAGGGTGACGTGTCGGTTGACGGCAACACGCTGGTGGTTAATGGCAAGAAGATCCGTCTGACGCAAGAAAAAGACCCCGCCAACCTGAAGTGGAACGAAGTCGGTGCCGACATCGTGATCGAATCCACCGGCATTTTCCTGGACAAGGCCGGTGGTGAAAAACACCTGGCAGCGGGCGCCAAGAAAGTCATCTTCTCGGCACCTTCCAAAGACGACACCCCGATGTTTGTTTTTGGCGTGAACGACAAGACTTACGCCGGTCAGGCCATCATTTCCAATGCAAGCTGCACCACCAACTGCCTGGCCCCCTTGGCCATGGTCATCAACGACAAGTTTGGCATCAAGCGCGGCCTGATGACCACGGTGCACGCTGCCACCGCCACGCAAAAGACCGTTGACGGCCCAAGCAACAAAGACTGGCGCGGTGGCCGTGGCATTCTGGAAAACATCATCCCAAGCAGCACCGGTGCCGCCAAGGCCGTGGGTGTGGTCATTCCCGCGCTCAACAAAAAGCTCACCGGCATGTCGTTCCGCGTGCCGACCAGCGACGTGTCTGTGGTCGACCTGACCGTTGAACTCAACACCTCCGCCACCATGGCCGAAATCTGTGCCGAGATCAAGGCGCAATCCGAAGGCGCCTTGAAGGGTGTGCTGGGCTACACCGACGAAAAAGTGGTGGCCACCGACTTCCGCGGCGAAACCCGCACCTCGGTGTTTGACGCCGATGCCTCCATCGCCCTGGACGGC
>JBASJO010000370.1:0-4421 GCA_049655365.1 Rhodoferax sp.
GCAACGAGCTCGTCAAGGCGCTGGGCAGCGAACTGCGCGTGCCGGCTTTTGCCGAGATTGTGCTGGAGGGTCACATCTACCCTGACGCAACGCATAAAAGCGGCTTTTAGCACGCTTTGGAAGGCCCGTTTGGCGACCACACCGGTTATTACAACGAGCGGGCCGAGTTTCCGGTCTTCACCATCGACCGCATCACCCAGCGCCGCGAACCCAGGTACCATTCCACCTACACCGGCAAGCCGCCCGACGAGCCGGCCATGCTGGCGCTGGCCTTGAACGAGCTGTTTGTGCCGCTGCTGCAACGCCAGTACCCCGAGATCACCGACTTCTACCTGCCGCCCGAGGGCTGCAGTTACCGCATGGCGGTGGTCAGCATCAAAAAAGCCTACCCCGGCCACGCCCGCCGGGTGATGTTTGGCATCTGGAGCTTTTTGCGCCAGTTCATGTACACCAAGTTCATCGTGGTGATCGATGACGATGTCAACCCGCGCGACTGGAAAGACGTGATCTGGGCCATCACGACCCGGGTCGACCCCACGCGTGACACCCTGCTGGCCGACAACACGCCCATCGATTACCTCGACTTTGCCTCGCCGGTGAGCGGCCTGGGCAGCAAGATGGGGATTGACGCCACGAACAAGTGGCCCGGTGAGACCAGCCGTGAGTGGGGCCGGCCACTGAGCATGAGCCCGGAGGTCACGGCCAAGGTCGACGCGCTCTGGCAGACGCTGGGGTTGTAAGGCAAACCACGACGCCACGCCGCTGGGCATGGCCGTGCTTCAGGGTGTCGGGTAATCAAACCGCTGCAACAGATCGACCGTCTCAGACAAGGGCAGCCCCATCATGCCGGAATAACTCCCTGCCAGATGCTCAACAAAAGCACCGGCCAGACCCTGCATCGAATAGGCACCGGCCTTGCCGGCATATTCGCCACTGAGCAGATAACGGCTGATGCGGTCTTCGCTGAGCCTGGCAAACCTTACCGTGGAGACCGACAGCGCAACTTCAGTTCGATTGCCCAAGGCCACAGCAACGGCACTCAGAACCTGATGCTCACGCCCGGATAACTGACGCAACATATCAGCGGCCTCATTGGCGTTGACTGGTTTGCGAAGGATTTTGCCGTCGAGCACAAGGACGGTTTCAGCGGCCAACACCGGAAATAGCGGCAGATTGCGCATGCGCAGCGATTCCGAACCGGCCCGGACTTTTTCCTGGCAGAGGCGGCGTACATAAATTTCGGCCACCTCGCCTTCCTGGGGCGTGTCGTTGACATCCGAACTGCGGCGCGGATCACAGCGCAACAGCAGCACTTCAAAATTGATGCCGATCTGTTTGAGCAATTCACGACGACGCGGATCTTGCGAACACAAATAAATTCGGCGCTGGATGGTGCCCATAAAAATACCCAATCCGATGATGATGACAATATCGATTGTCCGGCAAAGAAAGCTACAGCCAGCGCACGGAACCCCGATAGGCATGCCAGGTGGCATGCCCGAGCAGCGGCCCGACCAGCACCAGACCGATCGCCCAGGGCAGCAGCAAGGCCACCGCCACCAGCGCCACAATCAGCGCGCCCCACAGCAGCATGACGCCGGGTTGCGTCACCACCACCTCGATGCTACCGATGGCTGCGGTGATGGCATCGGTGTCACGGTCCAGAATCATCGGGATCGACACCACGGTGATGGCAAACACCAGCGCGGCAAAGGCGCCGCCGACCAGGGTGTAGGCCAGCACAAAGTCCAGGTTGTCCGGATTGAACACCGCCTGCACCACGCCCACCGACGACGGCATGCCGGTGTTGAAAAACACCGCGATCACCACCAGCGAGGCCCGGCCCCACAACAACTCCAGCACGATCAGCACACCCACCAGCAGGCCCATGCTGCGCAGGTGGCTTTTCCAGCAGGTCATGGAACTGGCAAAACCGGCCGCCAGGCCCAGTTCCCGGCGGCGGCTCACCTCATACAGGCCCATGGCCAGGAACGGCCCGACCAGCAGACAGCCCGAGGCAATCGTCATGGTGTATTCGGGTTTGGAACGAAACACGGCCCCCAAAATGAACGCCATGCACCAAAACGCCAGGCCGTAAAACAGGCTGATACCTGGGTGCGTTGCCATATCGCGCCAACCCCGTAGCAGCCAGCCCGGCGGCGCAGACCAGGCCATGGCAATGACTTCCTTGGGGGGCGCCTCGGAGGGCGGCGGCACATACAGCAGCGGTGGTACTTCAGGGGGAAAATGACTCATCACACAAGCTTAGCGGGTCTGCACCGATCCGGCTATTCAGGAAAACACCAGTGCGGCAACGCACAGACGGGGATTAATTACAGATTTAGTCTTGGCGCCTCACTTCACGAGACGCCATCATGACTATTTTCCTTCTCCCCTTTCGTTCTCTTACCGCCATTGCAACAGTCAGCTTTTTGTGCTCCGCTGCGGCACTGGCAGCGCCGCCAGCAGCGGCCACCGACGCCCAGGCACGTTACCGCCAGGACATGACCGCTTGCAACAGCGGCCAAAGCCATCAGGACCTCGCAACCTGCCGCCGCGAGGCCGGCAACGCCTTGGCGGAGGCTCGCCGTGGCCAGCTGAATGACGCGCCCGGGCAGTACCAACAGAATGCACTGCGCCGCTGCCAAGTGCATGAAGGCGAGGACCGCCTGGCCTGTGAAGCACGCATGGGTGCCAGCGGCAGCAGCGAAGGCAGCGCGACCACCGGCGGCATCCTGCGCCAGGCCGTGACCGTCACACCAATCAAATAAGCCCGGCACACACGGTTATCAGGCTTGCCGGACAATCCGGCATCTTCAGCCTGAACCGACACATGACCACTTCGCTCAAAATTGATTTTGTCTCCGACATCTCCTGCCCCTGGTGCGCCATTGGCCTGGCCGCACTGGAGCAGGCCATTACCAACGTGCAGGGCGAAGTGACGGTGCACCTCCACGTCCAGCCGTTCGAGCTCAACCCGCAGATGCCCGCCGGCGGCCAGGACATCACCGAACACCTGACGCAAAAATATGGCTCCACACCGGAGCAGCAGGCGCAAATCCGCGACACCATCCGCCAGCGCGGCGCTGATGTCGGTTTTGTCTTCAACCCGTCGGGGCGCGGTCGCATCTACAACACCTTTGCCGCGCACCGCCTGCTGCACTGGGCCGGGCTGGCATCGTCCGAGCGGCAACTGGCCCTGAAAAAAGCCCTGCTGGTGGCCTGCCACAGCAACAGCCTGGCCATGGAATCACCCGAGGTATTGCTGGCGGCGGTGGCGCAAGCGGGTCTGGATGTGACGCGCGCCAGCCAGATTCTGGCCGGTGACGAATTTGCTGCCGAGGTGCGCGCGGCCGAAGCGTTTTACACCGGCCTGGGCATCCAGTCGGTGCCCGCCGTCATCCTCAACGACCGCCATCTGATTTCAGGCGGCCAACCGGCAGCGATTTTCGAGCAGGCGCTGCGCCAGATTGCCGCGACCGCCAGCCCCGCCCTGTAGGAGCTTGGGCGGCAGAGCGTTCTGCGCAGGTAAAAGGAGGAGCCCGCAGGGCGGGGGACACGTAGCAAAACGCTCTGCCGCCCAGGATCCTAGCACTCTGACTCTCCGATTTTTACCGGCCGGCCACCGCCAAAGCGGGCTTGTCGGCGCGCGGACTGTGGGCGGCTCCAAACTGGATATCGCCAGAAAGTTGTCCGCCTTCTTCAATGACCAGTTTGCCATAGCGAATCTTGCCGGTGACCTTGCCAGTGGCATAAATCACCAGCTTTTGGCGCACCGTCAAATTGCCGTCAAACTGACCGTAGATCTCGGCCACATCAATTTCCGCAGAGCCCTTGAAAGCCCCTTGCGCGGCAATTTCCATGACCCGTGAATCCATCGTGGCTTCCACCAAGCCCTCGACCACCAGCGTGTCGCAGTCGGTGATCTCCACGCCCTTGAGCTTGATGTTGGGACCCACGATGAGCTTGCTGCCGCCCGCCGGCGCGGCTGCGCTGGCATTGTTGGCAGCCACGGCCGCAGGGTTCGCCACGGGCTGGGTTGCCGCAGCAACGGGGGCGCCGTAAGTCGTGCCTTGCGTCGGCAGAGGCACCACATGCCGCGCTGTGGCAGATTCGGTTTCACGTTTATTGAAGAAGTTCGGTGACATGGCCATGGGGTTCCTTTTAAAACCCTCATGCTAGGCGTTTGGGTGCGCCAAGTCGCCACTGAAAATGCAAGTTCTGTAACAGATTGAATGGCCGACAAGTCGAGCCTGGCACCGACCTCAGGTGGCTTGGTAGGCACGCACCAGTTGCTGCACGTTCACGCGCGCTTTCAGGCGCGCCGCCAGCAGGTACAGACCGCCCAGCTTGCGGTGCAAAAAAAGCGTGTCGATGGGTGGAATGTGCCAGAAGTCGCGCTCCAGCCCCAGCCCCAGGGC
>JBASJO010000371.1:0-9814 GCA_049655365.1 Rhodoferax sp.
GGCCGAAGTTGCCATACAGGCCGACCACCGAACTGGCGTTCAGGATCACGCCGCTGCCCTGGGCCACCATGCCGTCGGCCACCGCTTGCGAGCAGTGGAACACGCCGCGCAGGTTGACGTCGATGACTTTGTCAAATTGTTCCAGCGTCATTTTTTGCAGGCGCGCATCCTGGGTGATGCCGGCGTTGTTGACCAGCACGTCGATGCGGTCGAATTTGGCCTTGACCTGGGCCACCACATCATCGACCACAGCGCGCTGGGTCACGTCCATGACAAAGCCTTCTGCCGTGGCGCCCAGCGCCCGGCACTGGGCCACGGCCTCGTCGACGCCGGCTTGCTTGACGTCACAAACGATGACGATCGCGCCTTCCTGGGCAAACTTGAGCGCGGTGGCCAAACCAATGCCTTGAGCGGCGCCGGTGATGATGGAAACTTTGTTGGAAAGACGTGCAGACATGTTGATTTGATAAGTAGTGAAAGAAACGGAAGAATGGTATTGCCCTGACATTTCACTAACTTGACGCCAGTCAACTACTTCCAGATTAGCGGCTCAATTTCGACATTGTGGCTGCCGTCGCCCAGTGTCAGCATGCCTTCCTGGACGGTGGCCTGCAGCGCCATGCTGCGCTTGGCCATCGGAATCAGTGCCTGCGCTGCGGCCGTGGGAATACGCCAGACGCGCAGGTTTTTGGGGCGCGCCAGCTTGGCTTCCATGCCGCGCCACCAGATGTCGGCGGCCTGGCTGAAGCAATACAGCACGACGGCATCGGCCTTGCCGCAGGCTTTCAGCAGCGGCTTGTCCTCGGGCTGCCCAACCTCGATCCACAGGCGCGTCTGGCCGGTGAAGTCGCGCAGCCAGACATCGGGCTCGTCGGGGTCGCTCAAGCCGGCGCCAAAGGCCAGTGTGCCGTCGCCAGCACAGACATCCTGGAGCTGGTGGGCCTGCAGGGCCAGCGCGCACAGCCGCACCATCATGCGTTCGTCGGTTTCGCTGGGGTGGCGCGCCAACGTCAGGGCGTGGTCGGCGTAATAGCCGTGGTCGATGTCTGCAATCTGCAGGTTGGCCTTGAATATGGTGGATTTGATCGCCATCAGACTTGCCGCCGGGCCGCCCCAAGGCAAGTCAGCCCCCTTGGGGGGCAGCGAGGACACGAAGTGCCGAGCGTGGGGGCCATATCAGACGCGTTTGGCCAGTTCGGCGGCCTTGCCCACGTAGCTCGCCGGCGTCATGGCCAGCAGGCGCTCTTTTTCGGCTTCGGGCAGGTCCAGGCCGGCAATGAAGCCCTGCATCAGCTCCCGCGTCATGGCCTCGCCCCGGGTGAACTTCTTGAGCTGCGCGTAAGGTTGCGGCTGGCCAAAGCGGCGCATCACGGTTTGAATCGGTTCCGCCATGACTTCCCAGGAGCTGTCGAGGTCAGCGGCTATGGCCGCTTCATTGATCTCGAGTTTGCCCAGGCCGGTGGCCAGTGACTGGTAGGCCAGCACGGCGTAGCCCAGTGCCACGCCCATGTTGCGCAGCACCGTGCTGTCGGTCAGGTCGCGTTGCCAACGGCTGATGGGCAGCTTGTCGCTCATGTGGCGCAACAGCGCATTGGCCAGGCCCAGGTTGCCCTCGGCGTTCTCGAAATCAATCGGATTGACCTTGTGCGGCATGGTGCTGGAGCCCACCTCGCCATCGCGCAATTTTTGTTTGAAGTAGCCCAGCGAGACATAACCCCAGACATCACGCGACCAGTCGATCAGGATGGTGTTGGCGCGCGCCACCGCGTCAAACAGCTCGGCCATGTAGTCGTGCGGCTCGATCTGGATGCTGTAGGGCTGAAACGTGAGACCCAGGCCCAGCGGTTCGGGGCTCTCAATCACCTTGCGACTGAAGGCCTCCCAGTCAAAGTCGGGCCAAGCCGACAGGTGGGCGTTGAAGTTGCCCACGGCGCCGTTCATTTTGCCCATCAGTTTGACGCTGGCAATTTTGTCGCGTGCCGCCACCAGTCGCACCACCACGTTGGCGATTTCCTTGCCCACGGTGGTCGGGCTGGCGGTCTGGCCGTGGGTGCGGCTGAGCATGGACACCTCGGCAAAGGCATGCGCCATCTCGCGCAGTTTGGCAATGATGTCATCGAGCTTGGGCAGCAGCACCTGCGCACGCCCGCTTTTCAGCTGCAGCGCGTGGCTGGTGTTGTTGATGTCTTCACTGGTGCAGGCAAAGTGCACGAACTCCTGTGCGGCCACCAACTCGGGCCGGCCCTCGAATTTGGATTTGATCCAGTATTCAACCGCCTTGACGTCGTGGTTGGTGGTCTTTTCGATGGTCTTGATGGCGGTGCCATCGATCTCCGAGAAGTTTTTCACGAGACCCAGCAGGTAGGTGCGGGCACCGGGTGACAGAGGCTTGAATTCTTTGAAGCCGCAGTCGCTCAGGGCAATGAACCAGGCCACCTCCACCTGCACCCGTCGGTGCATGTAGCCCTGTTCGCTCATGGCGGGGCGTAATTTGGCAAGTTTGGCGGCGTAGCGGCCGTCCAGGGGCGAGAGGGCGGAGATGGCAGAAGTAGTCATGGGCAGGATTGTAGGAGCATCAAAAGCCGCTCTTGTGCACAGCGACAAACGTATGGCGCTGTATAGAATGCAGCCACCATCACAACGCTTACCACTGTCACATGCCCATGAAACTGATCGGATCCAACACCAGCCCCTACGTACGCAAGGTACGCATCGTCATGGCCGAAAAAAAGCTTGACTACGAGTATGTGCTGGAAGACGTGTGGTCCGCCAATACCAACATTGCTGTTTCCAGCCCTCTGGGCAAGGTGCCTTGTCTGGTGATGGAAGGGGGCGATGTGATTTATGACTCGCGGGTCATAGTGGAATACCTCGACACCCTGTCCCCGGTGGGCAAGCTCATTCCGGCGGTGGGCCGCGAGCGTGCCGAGGTCAAGACCTGGGAGGCCCTGGCCGACGGTATCCTGGATGCGGCCATTCTGGCGCGGTTGGAGGCCACCTGGACCGGCCGCCTGGATGCCCAGCGCAGTCAGGCCTGGATCGATCGGCAACTGGCCAAGGTGGCATGCGCCTTGGTTGCCGCCAGCAAGGATCTGGACGACAAGCCCTATTGCATGGGCGTTCACATGAGTCTGGCCGACGTGGCGCTCGGTGTGGCCCTGGGCTACCTGGATTTCCGTTTCCCACAACTGCCGTGGCGCGAACAGTATCCGAACCTGGTCAAACTGCAGGACAAGCTGATGCTGCGCGCCAGCTTCCTCGACACGCGGCCGATTTAACGCACTGTGCCTGACACCCCAAGTCCTGCCGGCCTGACGGCCAGGCTCGTTCATCCGAGCGACCTGGTGGCGCGCGTCGCCGCCTTGCCGCGCCCGTTGGTCTTTACCAATGGCGTGTTTGACGTCTTGCATCGCGGTCATGTGATGTACCTGGAGCAAGCACGTGCGCTGGGTGCCAGCCTGTTGGTGGCGCTGAACACCGATGCCTCGGCGCGACGCCTGGGCAAGGGGCCGGACCGGCCGCTCAACAATGAAATGGACCGCGCCTGTGTCATTGCAGCGCTTGCCAGCAGCAGCCTGGTGACTTGGTTTGACGAGGACACGCCGCTTGAATTGATCAGTCTGGTACGCCCCGATGTCCTGGTCAAGGGCGGCGACTACGACATGGCCAAACTCCCCGAGTCGGCGCTGGTGCAGTCCTGGGGTGGGCGCGCGCTGGCCCTGCCGTTTGTGGCGGGTTACTCGACCACAGCCCTGGTGCAAAAAATCAGACACCGTTCTTCGTAGCCCGGACGCCATCCGGGATCAGCCGCCCGGGATATCGGCGCGGAACTGGTCGTGGCAGCTTTTGCAGCTTTTTTGCACCGCCTCAACGCTGGCGCGAATGGCGGGCAGCTCAGCGCTGCCGGCACGCTGCACCAGGGTGTCAATCGCTGCCAGGTAGGCGTCTTGTGCTTTTTTGAAATCATCTGCCTGGCTCCAGACCTCGGGCTTGGCACGGGTCGGCGGGTAATTGCCATCGGCCCTGAAATAAACCCAGGGCTGGCTTGAGAGTTCCTGCAGCGCCACGGCGCTGGCCAGAAAGTCGGCCTTGACATAGTCCTGCCGCTCGCGCGCCACCAGGCCCATGGGCTCGAGGGTCTTGGTAAATTGCTTGAACAGGGCCTGGCGCTTGCTGACCAGTTGTTCCGGGTGAGTGTCTTTGACGCGCTCACTGCAGGCGCTCAACAGAATGGCGCTGGCAAGGAGCGGGAGCAGGATAAATTTATGCATGGTGTCGGGTTGCGATCAAGGGTGTGAGGGGGAGGGCGCAAAGACCTGGTGCCAGAGGGCCAAAATGGCGTCCTGCTCGGCTTGCATGGTGTGCGCGGCCAGTTGGGTGCTGGTTTCGTCGAGGCGCGCCTTGTGCTGCACCTGGCGCATGGCGCGGTAGGCAGTGGCGGCGTTGTGACCCAGGCCGGCAGGCAGCAAGCCCAGCGCTTCGGCGCGTTCCAGCAGTGCAATATTGCCCGCGTTGGCCATCAGTTCAGGGTGTGTGCCCGATTGCGACAGCACCAGGAACTGCATGACAAATTCGGCATCGATCATGCCGCCGGCGCTGTACTTGATGTCGAATTTGTCAGCCTTGACCGGGTGCGCGCTGGCCATGCGGTCGCGCATCGCGGCAATTTCGGCACGCAGGCTGCTGGCATCACGCGGGGCGCTGATCACGGCTTTGCGCACCGCATCAAAGCGTTCGTGCAGCGCCACATCACCGAGCACGCAACGCGCCCGTGTCATGGCCTGGTGCTCCCAGGTCCAGGCGGTGTTGGAGCCGCGTTGTTGCTGGTAGTTGGCATAGGCGGCGAAGCTGGTGATCAACAGGCCGGCATTGCCGTTGGGACGCAGCGCCGTGTCAATTTCATAGAGGTCGCCTTCGCCGGTTTTGACGGTCAGCCAGTTGATGAGCTTGCGCACCAGTGCTGCATAGACTTCTGGCGCGCGTTCATCGTCGTCGTCAAAGACAAACACAAGGTCCAGGTCGCTGCCGTAGCCCAGTTCCTTGCCGCCCAGCTTGCCGTAGGCAATGATGCCGAACCGGGGCTGTTCGCGGTGGGCCTTTTTCAGGAGATTCCAGCACCAGCGGGTGGTGATGCGCAGGACGGCATCGGCCAGCGCGCTCAGGTCGTCGGCGACCTGCTCCACGCTGAGTTTGCCTTCCACATCGCGCGCCAGAGTGCGAAAGACCTCGGCGTGGTGGGCGCGGCGCAGCAGGTTGAGCAGGGTTTCTTCGTCGTCCTCGCCGGTGCCGGCCAGTGACGAGCGGCGGTGCTCCAGCTCGGTCTCGAATTCCTGGGTGTTAAAGCGCTCCTCCATCATGGCGGGACTGGCCAGCTCATCAATGACGCCAGGGTGGCGCAGCAAATAGCGCGCCGGCCAGCGTGCCGCCCCCAACAAGCGCAGCAAGCGTTCGTGCACCTGTGGGCGCTCCAGCAGCAAGGCCAGGTAACTTTCACGGCGCAGCAGCGGCTCCATCCAGTCCACCAGGCGCACTGCCGCTTCTTCGGTGACGCGGTCTTCGCGCACCCATTGCGCAGTGCGCCCCAGCAGTCGCTGCAGGCGTTCGCGCGCCTCGTCGCGCAAGGCCAGCACACGCGGGTGCTGACACCATGATTCAAGCCGCTGCCGGAAGGCTTCGCCCAATTGCGGCAACAGCTCGTCAATCGACTGGTTGGTGTTGTTGGCCTTGCCGTTGTTGCAGCCCTTGCATTCGGGCTCCGGGCCGCCCAGCAGTTTGTCGAATTCCTGCGCCACCAGCTCGCGGTGGATGTCCAGCTGGCGCAACAGCGCCTGCGAACTGGCAAACCCCATGGTCTCGGCGATCCAGTTCAAGTCGTGGTCTTGCGTGGGTAGCACATGGGTTTGCTGGTCGTCCAAATACTGGATGCGGTGTTCGATCTGGCGCAAAAAAACGTAGGCCTGCGCTAATGCCTGGGCGGTCTGCTCTGACATCAAATTGGCGCGCACCAGGCGCACCAGCGCGCTCAGGGTCGGGCGGGTGCGCAGCTCGGGAAAATGACCGGCGCGCACCACCTGCAGCAGTTGTACGGTGAACTCGATCTCGCGGATACCGCCGCGCGAGAGCTTGACATCGTTGGCGCGCTCGGGGTGGCCGGCGCTGCGTTTGGCCGCGTGCTCGCGAATTTGCCGGTGCAACACGCGCAGCGAATCAAACACGCTGTAGTCCAGGTAGCGCCGAAAGACAAAGGGCATCACCACCTTGCGCAGCGCCTGGGTGGCGCCGCTGGTGACGCTCTCGAACGGCGCCACGACCCGGCTCTTGAGCCAGGCAAAACGCTCCCACTCGCGACCCTGTACATGCAGGTATTCCTCCAGGGCATCGAGCGACACTGCCGCCGGACCCGAGTTGCCATTGGGGCGCAGCGCCAGGTCGACACGGAACACAAAGCCGTGTTCGGTGGTGTCGCCTACCAGTGCGTACACCGCGCGCACCACCTTGCCAAAATACTCGTGGTTGGTGATGTGGTTGCGCCCCTGTTCGTTGCCTGCGGTTTCGCCATCTTCGTCATAGACGTAAATCAGGTCGATGTCACTGGACACGTTGAGCTCACGGGCGCCGAGCTTGCCCATGCCCACCACCCAGACCTGGGCGCGCTCACCCGTGGGTGTGAGCGGGGCACCGTGGCTTTCGTCGAGTGCCGTCTGCGCTTGCGTCAGGGCGCGGTTGAGCGCAAATTCGGCCAGGTCGGTCATGGCCTGAGTCACCTGGGCCAGCGGCAGTTGTTGCTCGCAGTCCAGGCACAGCAGGCGCTCGATCACCAGCTGGCGCGTGATGCGCAGCGCACTGGCCAGGTTGTGGCCTTGGGCCTGGAGCGCATCAAAGGTGGCTAGCAGCTGCGCCGGGTCGGGTACGCCGGGGGCAAGTAGCGGCAATTCGGCCTCATAGCGGCGGCGGACGCGCTGGGCAAAGCGGGAGTGGGTGGCCAGGGAGGGTCGGGTCATAATTCTGCTTCAGCAACTTTTAACGAATCAATGTGTCGCCCCTCCCCTCCAAACTACTGAGAACCTGGTCGAGCCTGACGCGCTGGCTATTGGCTGCAGTGGTTTTTGCCTGGCTGCTGCTGGGTCTGACATGGGGGGCGCTGCACTGGGTGATTGTGCCGCGAATCGACGAATTTCGCCCGCAGCTGGAGGCATGGGCCACCCAGTCTCTGGGGGTAAGGGTGCGCGTGGGCGCCGTTGCAGCCCAGTCCAAGGGCATGGTGCCATCGTTTGAGCTGAAAGATGTGACCCTGCTCGACGCCCAAGACCGGGTGGCGCTGCGGCTGCCGCAGGTGCTGATTGCGCTGTCGCCGCGTTCGCTCTGGCGCTTTGGCTTTGAGCAAATTTACATTGATCGGCCGGTGCTCGACGTTCGGCGTGACGTGAACGGAAAAATCACCATGGCCGGGCTGGATTTTGCCAACGGTCGTGATGGCGACACGGCTGCCCTGGACTGGTTTTTTTCGCAGTTCGAGTTTGCCATTCACGAGGGCACCTTGCGCTGGACGGATGAGCTGCGCAACGCCGAGCCGGTGCTGCTGAACCAAGTGGCCGTGGTGGTGCGCAACCGTGGCCGGCACCACGATGTGCGCCTGGATGCCACACCGCCAGACTCCCTGGGTAGCCGTTTCAGTGTGCGCGGCAGGTTTTTGCAGCCCCTGTTGTCGCGTCAGAACGGCCGCTGGCAGGACTGGGAGGGCCAGCTCTATGCCGAATTTGAGCGCGCTGACCTTGCTGAATTACGCCAATACATGCCCTTGGGTGTTGAGTTGACCCAGGGCCGCGGTGCCTTGCGGACCTGGCTGGAGGTGGACCGGGGGCGCGTCACCCAGGTCGCGGCCGACGTGGCGTTGGCCGAGGTTCGGGTTGTTCTGGGTGCAGACCTTCAGGCCTTGGCGGTGCAGCGGGTGCACGGACGTCTGGGCGGGCAGCGGCTGCCTTTTGGCTTCGAGTTTTTCACCCAGGGCTTGCGTTTTGACACCCGGGATGACTTGCGTTGGCTCGGTGGTGACGTCTTTTTGAGGCTGGAGCAGGCGCACAACGGACAAGCCGAGCGCGGTGAGCTCCAGGTCGAGCAGCTGGACCTGGCCGCGTTGGCCCAAATTGCCAGCCGCCTGCCGCTGGATGCCAGCCTGCGTGAGCGCTTGCAGACGTTTGCGCCCAAAGGCCGGGTCGACAGCCTGCAGGCCAGTTGGCAAGGGCCTTTGAACGCGCCACAGGCCTATGCCGCCCACGGCCGGGTCAGCCAATTGGAAATTGCCGCAGTGGCTGCCACGCCGGGCGTCAAGGGGCTCGATGTGGATTTCGACTTTGACCAGCAGGCCGGGCAGGCCCGCCTCGCCGTGGTGAACGGCAGTGTCGATGTGCCGGGTATTTTTCAGGAGCCGATCATTCCGGTGACTTCCCTGGCGGCCAACGCCCGTTGGCAACGCCGGGGTGAGCACATGGCGCTTCAATTGGACAAGCTCAAGTTTGCCAATGCCGATGCCGAGGGTGAGGCCCAGATCAAATGGGAAACTTCCGACCCGGCCAAGTCGCCGTCACGCGCGCTGTACCCGGGTGTGCTCGACTTGCAGGCCAACCTGAGCCGGGCTGACGGCAAGCGCGTCTACCGTTACCTGCCGCTGGTGATCGACCAGGCAGCGCGCGACTACGTGCGCGATGCGGTGCTGGAGGGGCAGGCCAGCGCGGTGCGCTTCGAGGTCAAGGGTGAGATTGACCAGCTGCCTTTGATTGACCCGAAAAAAGGCGCCTTCAGAATCAGCGCGCAAGTCACGGGTGCCAAGCTGGCGTATGTGCCGCCCAGCCTGCAGGACGCGACCGATTTGCCCTGGCCGGTGTTGACGGATCTGAGTGGCGAGCTGGTCATTGACCGCATGCAATTGCAGGTCAACAAGGCGAGCGCCACCCTGGGGCAAGGCACGGCCTTGCAGGTGACGCAAGTGGACGCCCGCATTGACGATTTGGAGCATTCGCTGGTCCAGGTCAACGCCGACATCAAGGGTCCGTTGCCCGAGATGATGCGCCTGGTCAATGCCTCGCCGCTGCGTGCCATGACCGACCAGGCGCTGGCCGCCAGCGTGGTCAGCGGTGGCGCGGCTTACCAGCTCAAGTTGCTGCTGCCGATTGCCGACATTGACCAGTCCAGCGTGCGCGGCAGCGTGACCCTGGCCGGTAATGACGTCCAGATCACGCCCGACAGCCCCAGGCTGACGCGCGCGCGCGGCCGGGTCAACTTTACCGAGGCTGGTGTGTCCCTGAGCGGCGTGCAGGCACAGATGCTGGGCGGCGAGGTGCGCCTGGAGGGCGGCTTGCTGCTGGTGCCGGAGTCGCCCGCTTGGCGGGGCGCGCCGACGCTGATCCGGGCCACTGGCGTTGCATCGGCCGAGGGATTGCGCCAGGCCACGGAACTTGGCTTCGTGGCGCGACTGGCGCGTCACGCCACAGGGACGGCGGCCTACACCGCGAGCCTGGGCTTGCGCAAAGGGGTGCCTGAGTTGCTGGTCAACAGCACTTTGAAGGGTGTCGCCTTGAGTTTGCCCGAACCGCTGGGCAAAAGCGCCGACGACGTGCTGCCCTTGCGGCTGCAAACGGCCTTGCTGACAGACCGTGCGCCGCTGCTGCAAGACCGGCTGAGCTTGTCGGTGGCCAATCAACTGCAGCTGGTGTACGAGCGTGACGTGTCACAGGCAGAGCCGCGCGTGCTGCGTGGCACCCTGGAAGTCGGGCTGGATGCACAGGAATCGGCACCGCTGCCGACAGCGGGGGTGGCT
>JBASJO010000372.1:0-11893 GCA_049655365.1 Rhodoferax sp.
GGCACCGGCTCCGAGGTGATGAGCCGCATTGCCGCGCCGATGGTCGGCGGCATGATCTCCAGCACGGTGCTGACGCTGGCCGTGATTCCGGCGATCTATGCGCTGGTGAAGCAGTGGCGGCTGGGGCGGGGGCTGGAGGGGTAATTCGTTGCCAGCCAAGCTTTAAAAGGTGATCAAGGTGTGAGCATAATACGTGCCTATAACGCCCAATCCCCATCATGAACCTCACGCGCTCAGTTGAAATGCAAGACGCTGCCGGTGCGCGCGAAGCTGGCAGGAACCATGCTGGAAACCATTGACTGGACCGCCCCCTGGCTGGCACCGTGGCGCGCGCGGGGCGAGGCGGTGGCGCACAGCGTGTATGGCGGCATGGCACAACCCGAAGCGCTCAACCAGGCGGGTCTGGCACCGGTGTGCTTTGTGCCGCAAAGCGAGTTGCCTGCCGGCATGGCCTACGAGCAGTACATTTTCGACACCCGGCGCGTGCCCACACGGGACGGCTTGCACGACCTTTTCAACGGCCTGGTGTGGCACGAATTCCCCCTGACCAAGCAGCGCCTGAACGCCTTGCAGGCGGCACAGATCGAGCGCACCGGCATCCAGCCCGTGCGTGGCCCGGCGCGTGATGCCTTGACGGTGTTTGACGAAAACGCCGCCCTGCTGCAAGCGCCCGACGCGCTGTGGCAGGCGCTGGTGGCCAAGGACTGGCAAGCCCTGTTTGGCGCGTTGCGCCCGCTGTGGCGCGAGGCCCATCTGCTGCTGTTTGGTCACGCCCTGATGGAAAAGCTGGTGGCACCCCGAAAGTCGATGACCGCCCATGTGTACCGCGTTCAGGCAGCAGACCCGGCCCTGGACAGCATGGACGCCTGGCTGGCGCAGGACCTGAGCGCCGACAAATTGGCCGCCAAGCCCTTTGCCCATTTGCCGGTCCTCGGTGTGCCGGGTTGGTGGGCCGCCAATGAAGACCCGGGGTTTTACCGCGATGCCAGCGTGTTTCGCGCGCCCAGGACGTAGCGGCGGAAGCAGTTTCTTCCTGCCCTTTTGGCTTCGTACAGCGCCTCGTCGGCGTGGCGCATCAGGATATCCGGATCCGAGTCATCCAGCGGGTACACCGTGACGCCCATGCTCATTGAAATCCCGACGTCTTGACCCGCCAACGAATACGGTGCGGCAATGTGCAAAAGCAGGCGGTTGAGCAATTCATGCAACTCGGGTTCACTCTTCAAGCCAGGCAGCAAGAGCGCGAACTCATCACCACCAAAGCGCGAAATCGAGTCTTCTGAACGCAAATCCTCCTTGAATCTGGCGGCGACCTCCATCAGCAGCCGGTCCCCCATTGCGTGTCCGTAGTGGTCATTCACAAATTTGAACCGGTCCAGATCCAGGAAGATGACGGCCAGCATCGTTCCGCTGCGTTTGGCATGTGCCAGTGCCTGGCGCATACGATCAGAGAACAGGGTGCGGTTGGGCAAACCGGTGAGCGCATCGTGGAAGGCCAGGTGCTTCAGTTCATCCTGGGCCTTTTTCAGCTCGGTGATGTTCTCAATGATCACGGCGAATTTACCCTGCTCGGGGCGGTACGCATTCACCCGATACCAACGGTCGACCTGCCTGGCGTAGTCCTCGAAGGTGATGGCCTGGCCGCTGACAACCACCCCGCCATATTTCCTGATCCAGTGCCTTTCCAGATCGGGCATGACTTGCAGCACGGTTTTCCCGATCACCTGTTGCGCCGCCAGACCGGTCAATGTTTCAAAAGCAGGATTCACCTCAAGAAAACGGTAATCCGAGGGCACACCCTGCGCGTCAAAGATCATTTCGTGCAGGGCGAAACCATTGGTCATGTGCTCAAAGAGATTTTGAAATCGCGCCCTGCTTTGTTGCAGGGCCGCATCCTTGTCATGAATTTTTGCCTGCAACGCGTTGAAGGCATGGAGCATTTGGCCCACTTCATCACGCCGTTTGACAGGGAGCGGGGCCAGTGCGTCGCTGCCTTGCGCCATTTTTTCCAGGGCAAGTGTGGCACGCGTCACAACGCCAAGTTGGCGGCGCATGACCGCCCACATCAGGGCACTGACCAGCACCAGAATGACCACGGCAACACTGTAGATTTGTGTTTGCAATTGCCGGATCGGGGCGAACGCCTCCGCCACTGGCAGCGACCCGATGAGTACCCAATGTCCATCCAGAATATGGGCATCCGACAGCAGGGAGGGGTTTCCTGTCAGGTCATTCCCGATTTTGATGACGTCAAGGCCATCAAAAACAAGCTCGGTTAAGGCACCGGGGGCAAGGTCTGCCATCGGCTTGAGGATGTGGTCTTTGCGTGAACCGGCAATGATGAGCTCATCCCGGCTCGACACCAGGGTGTAGGTGCCGGTCTTGCCCAGCTTGGCGCCGGCTTGGTCAAACAGTTGCTTGTCCAGCAGGCTCAAAAAACCAACCATGACACCGATCGTTTCTCCTTGGGCGTTCTTGATGGGGACCGCCACCCCCACCCCTGGTTCGCGGGTAAACCGGCCGACTCTCGGCTTGCCGATGGCAGGCTTTCCCGTTTTCATGACCTCCTGAAAATACTCCAGTTCCCGAAAGTCCCCATCGCCACGGCCCGCGACTTGCGGATGGTCGGCAATGCCATAGCCATCACGACCGATGACGACAACGCCATTGGCATAAAAACGGTAGATGGCGATACGGGAACCCAGGAAACCGGCCAACGCGCGCCGATCCAAACCCTTGTCCATCGGAAGTTTATTGGCGACATCCTGGAGTGCATCGATGCGCAAACGCATGTTCTGTTCCAGATCATTGGCGACGTGCCTGACCGAAGCGGTCTGCTGGTTCGCCAGCAAGGCCATGAGATTTCGCTCAAGCGCCAGGGTGGAAAAATACACGAGCGGAAGAAATCCGCCAATAAATAGCAGTGCCGCGGTGAGTGCCGCTTTATTGGCCAGGTTCAACGACTTGAGTCTGCGAAGCATCCACATATGTTCAGTCTAAACGGCTTGCAGCCGTCTTTGGGGCATCATGACTCAGATGTTACAAATCTGCGGTAGCGAATGCCCCAGCTCTCCATCCAGTCCTGCAGCGCCGCCGCCGGCATGGGCCTGGCGATGAAATAACCTTGCGCCGTGTCACAACTGCTGAGGCGCAGGAAGTCCCAGTCTTCCCGGTCTTCCACGCCTTCAGCCACCGTTTTCATGCCCAATTGCCTGGCCATGCCAAGACTCGCCTCGAACAGGGCTCGAAGCGATGGGTCACGACCGACACCGTGAACGAAACTCCGATCCACCTTCAATTCATCGAAAGGGATATCGCGCAGTTGGGCCAGCGACGAGTGCCCGGTGCCAAAGTCGTCGATGGACAAACTGATGCGCTTGAGCCGCAATCGGGTCAGGATGTCGAGTGCCGCCAGCGGGTCTTTCATCAACCGGCTTTCGGTCACCTCCAGAAGCAGGCTGGTCGGAGGCACACCTGCCTGACGTGCCGCCAGCTCGACAAAATCGGGAAACTCCAGGGAAATGAGGTTGTCCATCGAGACATTCACCGCCACGCTCAGATGGAGCCCGGCATCCTGCCAGATGCGGGCCTGACGCAAGGCACCGCTGAGCACGACGCGCGTCAGGTCATCAATGAGTCCGGTTTCCTCCGCCATGCCGATAAATTGATCCGGATAGACCAGACCATCCACGGGATGGCGCCAGCGCACCAGCGTTTCCACGCCGGTGACCATGCCGGACACAAGGTCGACCTTGGGCTGATAGTAATTGACCAGCTCGTCGCCGCTGATGGCCTGGCTTAATGCTTCGCGCGTGTAGGTTTTGCCGGCGACCGGCCAAATGGCGGCAGGCCGGTGATAATTCTTCAGCACCTGCTGCAGTTGTTCTGGCGATACCGGTTTTTTCAGGGTGCCCAGCACATTGAGCCGGTGCGCCTTTGACAGCTTTTCGGCAGTTTGCAGGATGCGGGTATCCTCGCCGCTGACCAGGACCAGCCCGCCCGCATAGCTGAGGCGCACCAGTTGTCGAATGAATTCCACGCCGTCCATTCCGGGCATTTGCAGGTCACACAGGATCAGGTCGAACGCCTGATTGTCGAATTCAAGCAGGGCCACGGCATCTGCTGCGTGCTCATGGGCAACAACATCGCCAAAACCGTAATTCGCCAGCAGGCGCCTGAGCAACTTCAGCGCAAAATGGTCGTCATCGACCAGTAGAACTTTCATTTATTGTCTTTCTTGGGATATTCCCCGGAGTACGCCAGGATTGTGCTGATCGCCGCCTCGACCTCCGTCAGGCAGGCATCGAATTGCACCATGGTTTTTGCGATGGCCACCATGTCCTCGGTCTTGCCGAGGTTCTCCAGTTCGGCGCACAGGTCACCCAATGCCAGTGCCCCCACCGCGCGGGACGAGGACTTGAGCTTGTGGGCGAGGTTGCCGACCTGCCGCGAATCCCCGGCTGCCAGGACGGCGCGCATTTCCTCCATGATATCCCGCGATGAGGCCAGGTAATCGGTCAAAAATTCGTTCACGATGGCGGGGTCATCACCCACCAAGTCTTCCAGTACCGAGATATCGATGATGGATTTATCCTGCACGTTTTTTTTCTTCGCAGGGGCAGTGGGTGTGGTCGGTACGCCGCCCTGGGGCATCCATTTGCCCAGCATGACCCGCAACGCGACAAGCTGCACCGGCTTGGTCATGTACTCGTCCAGTCCTGCGGCGCGCGCGCGACTGGCCTCGCCGCGCAGGGCGTTGGCGGTGAGTGCCAGGATGGGCACACGGCTACGCCCCGCCTCTTCATGGCGAATGGTGTCGGCCAGGGTGTAGCCGTCCATTTCCGGCATGTGCAGGTCGGTGAGCACCAGGGCGTAACGACCGTCGCGCCATAAGCGCAGCGCCTCGACGCCGTTGCCGGCGATTTCTGCCGCGTAACCAAGCAGCGCAAGTTGGCGCAGGATGACTTTCTGGTTGATCTCGTCGTCTTCGACCACCAGGATCAGGCGGCCCTGGGAACGGGCCTCGGCGACAGTCGGCGGTTCCACTACGTCAACCATGAAATTCTCGGTCTTTTCATGGAAAACTTCGGGCGAGGCGCGGCCCGCAGCCACCGCCACGGCGCGCAACAAGGCGAGCCGCCGCAGGGCATCGCCGTCGAGCGTGACCACGCTGGACGGCTCCACCCGCGCACGCCGGCGGCGGCCACGGGTGATGAGCAACTGGCGCAGCTTCGGCATGGCGGAAAGGTGAGAGGGTGCCATCGCGTTATTGGCTTCCCGGACAAGCACCACCGGCTCAGCCAGCGGTGCGGCAATCCTGGCCACGTCTGCCGTATCGCTCGCCAGATAAACATCTGCGCCGGCGTGTTCGAGATAAATGCGAAGATCGCCAGCATGGAAATCCGGGCTCTCCAGCACGATGCATTCCAGCCCGGAAAGGTCCGGCTGGCTACGCACCGGCTGCTCGGCGGCAAGCTCGAAGGGCAGGATGACGGTGAAGGCGGAGCCCGCACCCGGCGTGCTCTGCACACTGATCTCGCCCTGCATCAGGTCCACCAGCCGCTTGCAAATGGTCAGCCCCAGGCCCGTGCCGCCAAAACGCCGGGTGGTCGATACCTCGGCCTGGGTGAAGGGTGTGAAGAGGTGGTCCAGGGTGTCGGGCGTCATGCCGATGCCGTTGTCGACGATACGCAGGGCCAGGCGCAGCGGCGCGGTCTGCGCGACCTCCACCCGGACCAGGACGCGTCCGCGTTTGCCGGGCTGCCCGCCTGAAAACTTGATGGCGTTGCCCAACAGGTTGTAGAGCACCTGACGCAGCCGCACATCATCGGACAGGACCCGTTCCGGAATTTCCGGGGCAACGAACAGTGTCAGCTCAACCCCTTTGCGGGAGGCGACCGGCACCAGCGAATTGCACAGGCCTTCGACCAGATCGGCCACGCAAACCGGCTCATGTTCGAGCTCCAGCCGACCGGCCTCGATCTTGGAAAAATCCAGGATGTCGTCGATGATGCCCAGCAGGGAGTTGGCCGAATCCCGGATGGTGTTGACCAGATCGGCCTGATGCGCCGTCAGGCTGCTTTGCGTCAGCACATCCACCATGCCAATGACACCGTTCATGGGGGTGCGAATTTCATGGCTCATGGTCGCCAGAAAAGCCGATTTGGCCTGGCTGGCGGCATCGGCCACGCACCGGGCCTGTTCCAAGTCAGCGGTGCGTTCGACCACCCGGTGCTCAAGACTCTCATTGAGTTGCAGCAACTCGTTTTCCGCCTGTTGGCGCCGTGCCTCGATGCGAAGATTTTCCAGTGCATAACCGATGTCCCCGGACATCTCGATCAGCAGCTTCATTTCTTCCTCATCGAACGCATTCGTTTCGGCGGCATAGAGCGCAAAGACACCGAATGGCCGCCCCTCCAGCAGCAGTGGCAACACAGCCACGGAAAGGTAGCCGAGGCGCAAGGCCGCGGCGCGCCATGGCGCCGTGCGCGCATCGCTGGCGATGTCGTTGCAGACCGCCGGTTCCATCCCGGTCAGCGCCTGGGTGGTCAACGCGCAGCTTCCCGGAATGCCTTCACCTGCGACCAGATTGAACTGCTCCAGATAGCCATCGCCACGGCCAGCCCGGGCGACCGGTGTCACCTGCAGGCTGTCCGCATCGAACCGACCGATCCACGCGAAGGCGAACTGGCCCTGTTCCACCGCGATGCGGCAAGCCGCGCTGAACAGTTCGTCCGCATCGCGGACGCGCATGATCGCGGTATTGATGCCGCTGAGCACCGCATAAATCCGGTTGAGGCGCGCGATCCGTGCTTCGCTTGCCTTGCGCTGTGTGATGTCGCGCGCGATGGTGGACAGGTACGCCACCGTCCCATCCGGTGCCCGGTGGGCCAGAATCACCTGAAGCACCGGTATTTCGTGACCGTCGGCGCCGAGAATGGCCGTTTCCCCTCGCCAGCAGCCATGGCTGAGCGCGTGCGGAAGGGCGACTTCCTGCACCAGCCTGGCCGCCCATGCCGGATGGACATCGACAATCCGGCGTGTGGGCAAATCCCCTTCCTCGATCCCCATCATTTGCAGGCCAGCCCGATTGGTGTAGAGCAGCCGGCCATCCGGCGTCGCCGTGCCCACCAGATCGGGCGTCGCCTCGATGATCGCCACCAGCCGGGCCTGCTCCTGTTCGATGCGTTTTCTTTCCCCGATCTCGGCCGTGAGCCTGGCCGTGCGCTCCACGACCTGCGTTTCGAGGTTCTCGTGCAACCGCGCGCGCTCTATAGCGACCGCCACCTGGCTGCCGACGCTGTGCAAGACCTTCAGCTCAGCCTCGCTGAACAACCTGTTGCCATGGCCGGCCAGATTCATCACGCCCAGGGTGCGGCCATCGCCAAGCCACAAGGGGACGGAGGCATGGCAGCACAGGCCTTGGGTCTCGCCTTTTGCCTTGGCGAGGCGCTCGCATTGGATGATGTTGGCGCTTGCCGCAAGCGTGCCATTGAGCAATTGGCGCCGGCAGGCGCAATCACCCACAAAGGCTTCCGGACCGTGCAACGCGGGCGGCAGACCGCAGGCGGCGGCGGTGCGGAAGCTGTTGTCTCCGGTGCGCAGGAAGATCCATCCGGCATGGATCCCCGGCAATTCCAGCGCGCGCTGCAGTGCCATTTCGGCCACGGCTTTTTCACTGACGGCACTATTGAGGCCTTCGGCGATGCGGTTCAAGCCCTGCAGCACCTGGTTGGAGTGCGCCAGTTCCGTCTCCCGCTGCTTGAGTTCGCTGTTGACTTGGACGGCCTGTTCGTAGGTCGAGATCAGCAGATCCAGAATCTGCTGGCGCTCGGCCGTGATGGCGTGCGTGGTCCCGCCAAGATTGATTTCCAGCGCCATCTGCATGCGCTGGTTGCTGCGCAGCTCGACGTTCATCAGCAGGTAATTGATGCGCGACAGCAGGTATTTTTGATCGTACGGCTTGCGGATGAAGTTGTCGGCGCCACATTCCAGCCCGCGGATGACGTCTTCAGGGTCGGACAGCGTGGTCACCAGCATCACCGGGATGTGCTTGAGTTTGTCGTCGGACTTGATCGCCTTGCACAGGCCATAACCGCCCAGCTCGGGCATCATGACGTCGCTGATGACAAGGGCCGGCTGGTGCAACGCGAGCTGGACCAGCGCCTCGCGGCCGTTGGTGGCGGCCGTTACCTTGTAGTTGTTCTGTTCGAGCAGGTAGATCAGTTGCGCAGCCTGGGTCGGACTGTCCTCGGCAATCAGGATCTCGATTTTGTCGTTGGCCTTGGGCTTGGCATTCATGGTCCGCTCCCTCCTGCTTTGCGCGCCAGATTGGTCAACACCGCGGCAATTTTTGCCGACGGCAGTATGTAAGTTGCTGCATCGAGCAGGATTGCCGCGCCCGGCATGCCATGCACCACCGAGCTTTCCTTGTCCTGGGCGAAGGTCATGGCACCCAGGTCGCGCAGCATCTTGAGTTCGGCGGCACCGTCGCGCCCCATGCCCGTGAGCAGGCCGGCCACGGCATCGCGGCCATAGACCTGGGCCACCGAACGCAAGAGAAAGGAAACCGACGGCCGCAAGCCGTTTTCGGGCGCATCTTTGGTCAAGGCGATTCTTCCGCCGCGCTCCACCCGCATCTGGAATTCATCGGGGGCTACATAGACATGGCCGGGACGAACCAGCTCATCGTGCGCGGCAAGATGCATGGGCAGGCTGGAGGTTTGTGCCAGCCACTGGACGAAGCCCTGGGTGAAGCCGCTTGCCATGTGCTGCACGATCAGGATCGGCACCGGAAAATCCGCCGGCAGCGCGGCAAGTATGATTTGCAGCACCGGCGGACCGCCGGTCGAGGCACCGATGGCGACGAGCTTGACCCTGGCCTCGACCTGGGTGCGCAGTACCTCCGCTGCGACCGGAAGTTGCGGCTTGCTGCCGGCACGGAGCGTGCGTCTGACCACCTTGATCTCGGACATCAGTTTCACTGTCTGGACCAGTTCCTGGGTGGTGGTTTCATGATCAGGATGGCCGACGCCCGCCGGTGGGCGCAAAACGGCCACAGCGCCTGCCTCGATGGCGCGAAATGTCGTCGCGACCTCGCGCGGGTCCGTGCTCCCGCTGACGATGACGATGGGCGTGGGGTGCGTTTCCATGATCCGGCGCGTGGCCTCGAGGCCGTCCAGCCTCGGCATATGAACGTCCATGGTGATGACATCGGGCCGCTTGCGCGCAACGGCCTCGAGCGCCTCCTCGCCGTCATTCGCGGTACCGATGACCTCAATCGCGGGGTCGGCGCCGAGAATCCGCACGAGAAACTCGCGCACCACGGGTGAGTCCTCCACTATCAGGACCTTGATCATGGGCTTGTCTTTCCACGCGTTCATATCAGCCGACCGACGATTTCCAGCAGATTGCTCTGGTCGAAGCTGCGTTTCACGACATAGGCGTTGGCGCCGACATCGATACCGCGCTCGCGGTGCTCGCGCGACTCGAGCGCCGTCACCAGCACGATCGGCAGGTGTGCCAGGGCTTTGTCCGCGCGCAGCTTCGCAGTGAGGTCGAAGCCGTCCATGCGCGGCATCTCCACATCAGACACCAGCAGGTCGAAGCTTCCGCTCTTGAGCGCCGTGTACGCCTCGACCCCGTCGACCGCGGTGGTGACCTTGTAGCCCGCCGATTCAAGGATGTTCTTGATCAGCGCCCGGGAAGTGATCGAATCCTCGGCGACCATGATCGAGCGCTGCGCGGGGGCCGCATGCGGCTCGTCGCTCGCGCTTGCAGGCGGGCGTGCCGCCGGCCCCAGCGCCGACTGCAGCAGATCGGGCACATTCAGAACCGCCACCACCTGGCCCGTGCCGAGCACACTGGCGCCGGCCAGGTTGCGCACGCGCGCAAGCTGCGGCCCGAGGCCCTTGACCAGTACCTCCTGCTCTGCCAGCACCGCGTCCACCCGGAAAGCGATACGGCCAGACCCGCGACCCAGCACCACCACCTGTGCGCTTTGTGCCGGCTCCTGCGCCGAACGCGGGACTTCCAGCACGTCGGCCAGATCGACCAGCGACAGCGCCTGCCCGTCGAGCACGATGGTTTCGCGGTTCTCCACCGTGCGAACCTCCTTGTCCGCCACCTGCGCCACGCGCTCCACGTCGAGCGCCGGAATCACGAACACCTGGCCGCCGGCACGAACCAGCACGCCCCTGAACGTGGCCAGCGTCAGCGGCAGCACGATGCGGAAAGCGCTGCCTTGGCCCGGTTGCGACTCCAGCACGATGGTGCCGCCCAGACGCTCGACCTTCTCGCGCACGATGGCCAGCCCCAGGCCCCGGCCCGAAAGTTCGGTAACGATGGGGCTGGTGGACAGGCCGGACTGGAACACCAGCGCCAGCGCCTGGCGTTCATCCAGTTTGCCGAGTTCCTCCGCAGACATGAGGCCGAGCTTCGCCGAAGCGGCCTTGACTTTCGCCAGGTCAATGCCGGCTCCATCGTCAGCGACCATGATTTCGACCTTGCTGCCGTTCTTGTGCGCGACGGCGATGGTCAGCCTTGCGTGCGCCGGCTTGCCCTGCCGCTCGCGCACCGCCGGCGGCTCCACGCCGTGATCGATGCAGTTGCGCAACAGGTGGTTGAGCGGGTCCTTGATCTGTTCGAGAATCCGCCGGTCGGCTTCGATTTCTCTGCCGCGCAGTGTCAGCTCCACCTGCTTGCCCTGATCGCGTGCAAGCTCGCGCGCCAGCCGCGGGAAGGCATCGAGCAGCGACGAAAACGACAGCATGTGCATTTCCCTGACGTCGTGCAGGAGGCCGTCCACCATGGCGCTCAGGGCGCGATGATCGCTTGCGGCGGCGCTTTCGAGCTTCGCCAGCCGGTCCTCGAGCAGTTTCATCAGCGGCGGCTCGGCATCCAGATACTCGAGCAGCTTCGCCAATTCTCGCCGCTCCGTGGCAGTGCCGCATACCATTTCGGCCCGGGCGAATGAGCGTTCCACCGTCCGCATGGCCGGCCGAATCCTGGCATGCAGCTTCTTCCAGGCGCCCAGCGCAACGCCAAGTTCCCGCAGCTCCCGCGCCCGTTCATCCGCCGCCAGACGCGGCGCGAGCAGTTCCTCGGTTTGACGCATCACCGAATCGAGCTTTGCGATCGTCACCCGGATGGTTTCGGTACTGCGGCGGGAAATCAGCGGTCCGGCGCCGGGATCGAAATTTGCGTCTACCTCGACGACTGCCTCTGCAGACAAGGGAGCGGCGTCCTCAGCCACGGCCGGCGCCACAACGGGCGCGCCGCGCAAAGCATCGTCGAGCCGGCGCAGCAGCACCTCGCCCGCCCGCTTCTGCGCTTGTGCCGGGGCCTGCCCGGCGCAGGCCAACAGCCCGCCGAGCGCCTCCAGCGTCTGATGCAGCAGATCGAACAGCAGCGGCGTGGCAGCCAATCGCCCGCTTTTGAGCCTGTCGATCACGCTCTCCAGCGCATGGCACAGCGCCTCCATTTCCGTGAGATTGACGGCGCGTGCGGCGCCCTTGAGGCTGTGTGCTTCGCGGTAAATAAGCTCCATGCCTTGCGCACGCTGCTCACCGGCAGGCATGGTTTCGAGTGCGACCAGTCCCGAGGACATCGCCTGGATGTGCTCGTCCGCCTCGAGACCAAAGATCGCGAGGAGCTTTTTCAGGAAATCGTCCTTGTTCGTCGCCATGGTCGTAGCTTAGCTTGCCTCGCTCCAGTCCATATTCGTCATGCTTTGCTGCCGATCATGACGCCCAACTGCTGCCCCAGCTCGTGCAGGCTGTGTGCGGCGGTCTCCGCCTGGCGGGTGCCGGCGACGTTCTGCAGGCTTGCCTGCTTGATGTTCTCCATCGCCAGCGCCACCTGGTCCATGCCCACCATCTGCTGCTGGCTCGAG
>JBASJO010000373.1:0-2730 GCA_049655365.1 Rhodoferax sp.
GCCCGGTGTATGAAATCATTGCCGGTGAACGGCGCTTCCGGGCTGCCAAACTGGCGGGCCTGGATAGCGTGCCGGTGCTGGTGCGCGAGGTGCCCAATGAGGCGGCCGCGGCCATGGCACTTATCGAGAACATCCAGCGCGAAGACCTCAACCCGCTGGAAGAGGCGCAGGGTGTGCAGCGCCTGATCAAGGAATTCGGCCTGACGCACGAGACGGCGGCCCAAGCCGTGGGCCGTTCGCGCAGCGCCACCAGCAACCTGTTGCGCCTGTTGAACCTGACTGAGCCGGTGCAAACCATGCTGATGGCGGGTGATATCGACATGGGCCACGCCCGGTCCCTGCTGTCCCTGGACAAAGCCACCCAGATCACCGCGGCCAACCAGATTGCCGCTAAAAAAATGTCGGTGCGTGAGGCCGAGAGCCTGGTCAAGAAGATCAGCGCCGAGTTTTCACTGGTGGCGTCCAAGCCCAAAAAAGACAAGTCACGCGATCTGAAGCGGGTCGAAGAAGAGCTGTCAGACCTGCTGATGGCCCAAGTTGAGGTGCGGGTGAAAAAACGCGTCAAACGCGCCGGGCGGATGGAAGAAATGGGTGAGCTCAGCATCCAGTTTGGTTCGCTCGATGAACTCAACGGCCTGATCGACAAGTTGCGTGGGACGGCGTCGCGTTAAGTTGGCCAGGTTTGACATTTGTCAATAAGTTGCCAGTTCAAAAATTAAAAGACTTAAGCTAACCATAGAATGTCTTTCCAGGGGTTGAGCCCCCGCGAGGAGAGTTCAAATGGTTCAAAGTACGCTGACCACCCTGGTGGCTTTGCTGGCAATTTTTGCAGCGCCCTTGGCATGCGCCAGTGACTCGGCGTCGGTGGTGCGCGGTGGGCGTTTGTACGACAACTGGAGCCTCGAAGCCAAGGGGCGCGCGCCCAACCACCCGAATCCGGCATTCAAGCCGAAGCAAGCGCCCATCGCCCCGGCTGACAGCTGGCGCTGCGTCACATGCCACGGTTGGGACTATCAGGGTGCGGAGGGTATCAAGGGCATCAGCAGTCGGGAAAAGACCGATCCGCTGGTCATTGCCGCCTTGCTCAAGGACGCCAATCACGGTTATGGCGAACTCCTGAGCGAGCTTGACCGGCTTGATCTTGGTAATTTTGTAGCGAGCGGTCAGACCGACATGCGCAAATTACAGGCGCTGGCGCTGCGAAGCAAGCCGGGGCAGGCCACGTCTGATAAGGTGTACGCCACAGTTTGTGCCAATTGTCATGGGCTCGATGGTGCTCTGCTGCGTCAGGTTCCCCCGCTGGGCGATTCGGCCCGGCAGCGGCCCCAAGAAGTTCTGCACGTTGCCCTGAACGGCCACCCGGGCGGCAACATGCCGGCCCTGCGCACCCTGGGCGAAGAGACGGTGGCAAAAATGCTGGCTTATCTGCAGACTCTGCCGAGTATCAATCTGGCGGCTTCCATCGCCAATGGTGGGCGTCTATACGATGACTGGCAGGTGCACACCGGTGGTCAGCGTCAGGCCTTGCCGCATCCCGCCTATCCGTCCACGGCTTACTATGCCAATGCTGCGTCTGAGACCTGGCGCTGCAAGGAGTGCCACGGCTGGGATTACAAGGGCCATCAGGGGCAATATGCCCGTGGCAAGCATGCCACGGGGATCAAGGGGATTCGTGCCCTGGTCGGTGTCGAGCAAGACAAAATCATCGCCACGTTAAATAGCAGAAGCCATCTTTTTGGCGCCGTTCTGAAGCACCGCGATTTGCAAGACCTGGCGAATTTTGTGAGTTATGGGCAAATTGACATGGACACCCTGATCGATGGCCGCACCGGTCTCTCGCGCGGTGATGCCTCCCGGGGTGCGGCACACTATCGCACCATGTGCGCCGGTTGTCACGGCATGGAAGGTGGATTCGTTGCCAAGCGCCATGTGGGCCGCGTCACTCGCGAGGACCCTTGGCACAGCGTGCATAACATGCTGAATGGTCATCCAGACGACACCATGCCGGCGCTGCGGGAAATCGACCCGAAAGTGATCAGCGACATCCTGGCGCACATGCAGACCTTGCAGGAGCGGCGCTAGTTTGACCAAGGTCGACCGGGTAACCTGATTGTGCGGAAGTCATGATGGCTTCGATGACCTGCTGCGCCGCCAGTGCTGAACGCCCCGTCACCGCAGGCTCCCGGCCCTGGCGCACGGCGCCGACGAAATCTTGCAAGATGGTGCGGTGCGCGGCATGGTCAAAAGCCATCGGGTCGGCCCCGCCACCGCTGTCTTGCTGACTTCCAATCGACAGGGTTTGACCATTCATGAACGCCGCGTGCAGAACCCCGGCCTCCAGGCTGGCGCTGCCCAGCGTGCCGTTGAGCTCGATGCGCTCGGGAAAACCGGGGTAGGCTGCCGTGGTGGCTTGGACGGTGGCCATGGCGCCGTTGGCGTAGTGCAACAGGGCGCAGGCGCAGTCTTCGCCCTCCATGCTGTGCACTGGGCTGGTGCTGGCCAGGCCCATCACCCGTGCGGGCAAGCCGGTGCAACTGAGCAGCAGGTCCAGGGTGTGGATGGCCTGAGTCATGAGTACACCACCGCCGTCGCGGGCCAGAGTGCCGCGCCCGGGCTCGTCGTAATAACTTTGGGGACGCCACCAGCGCACGCTGACCGAGGCGCTGACCAGCTGCCCCAAGTCACCAGCGTTGAGCAAAGCGCGCAAACGAAGGGCCGCCGGGCGCAAGC
>JBASJO010000374.1:0-9777 GCA_049655365.1 Rhodoferax sp.
GACTGCCACAGCACCGGCACCGCCGCTGCGGCGATGTACCGGCAGGAAGGCCGGGCCATGGACACGCTGCCTGCCTTCCGCTTTGTCACCGGTTCGCTGCACGTGGATTACCTGAAGCCGACGCCGATCAACGAAACGCTGGAAATTCGCGGCCGGGTGAAAGAAATCAAGGGTCGCAAGGTGGTGATCGAGTCCACGGTGTATGCCGCCGGTGTCGCCACTGCGCGCGGCGAGGTGGTGGCCATCCAGATGCCGGAGAACTTTGGTGTGGCCGCCACCTGACATGGCTGAATTCGAGTGTTTTACTGCATGGGGGTGTATTTATGGCAAGCGATCAAGAAATCGGAGCGGGTGAGCGCAGTGCGCAGGATCCGCGCTTTGTCAGCCAGCTGACGCGCAGTACCTTTGCCCTGATTCTTGCCGGGGGGCGCGGCAGCCGGTTGCACGAACTGACCAACATTCGCGCCAAGCCGGCGGTACCGTTTGGCGGCAACTTCCGCATCATCGACTTCACGCTCTCCAATTGCGTCAACTCGGGCGTGCGCCGGGTCGGCGTGGCCACGCAGTACAAGGCGCAAAGCCTGATCCGGCATTTGCAATTGGGCTGGAGTTTTCTGGACGGACGCCTCAACGAGTTCATCGAGATCATGCCGGCGCAGCAACAGTCCGACCAAGAACATTGGTACCAGGGCACGGCCGACGCGGTGTTTCAGAATCTGCGGGAAATCCGCCATGCCAAGCCCGAGTTCGTGCTGATCCTGTCGGGCGACCACATCTACCGCATGGACTACGGCCGGGTGCTGGCCGCCCACGTGGCGCGGCAGGCCGACCTGACCGTGGCCTGCATCGAGGTGCCGCTGGCCGAGGCCAGCAGCTTTGGCGTGATGTCGGTGGATGAGGCAGGCCGTGTGCTTGACTTCACGGAAAAGCCAGCCGAGCCACAGCCGATGCCCGGTGTGCCCGACAAGGCGCTGGCCAGCATGGGTATTTATGTCTTCAACACCCGCTTTTTGATTGAGCAATTGCTGCGTGACGCCGACGACCCCAAGTCGAGCCATGATTTTGGCAAAGACCTCATTCCGCACTGCGTCAAACGCTACCGTACCTTCGCCCAGAATTTTTCCGAAAGCTGTGTCAGCGAGCCAGGCAAGCCGCCCTATTGGCGCGATGTGGGCACCCTGGACGCCTATTGGGCTGCCAACATGGACCTGGTGCAGGTCACGCCCGACCTCAATCTGTATTCAGACAATTGGCCGATCTGGACCTGGCAACCGCAAACGCCACCCGCCAAGTTCGTCTTTGACGACGACACCCGCCGTGGCAAGGCGGTCGATTCGATGGTCGCCGGGGGCTGTATTGTCAGCGGCGCCACGGTGCGCCGGTCGATGCTGTTCTCGGGGGTGCATGTGCACAGTTACGCCAGCATCGAAGACTCGATGATCCTGCCCAATGTGCAGGTGGGTCGCCACTGTGTTTTGAAGAAATGCATCATTGATAAAAATTGCGTGCTGCCTGAAGGTACCGTGATTGGCCTGGACCCGGTGCAGGACAGGAAACGCTTTCGCGTCACTGACTCTGGCATCACGCTGGTGACCAAGGACATGTTGGGGCAGGCCGATAGGGGGATTCGATGATGTCCTGCAGGCAGGTTAAAACCCTGCACTCCCTGATAATTAAGTTTGTACGGATATTATTCGAAGCCTAACAACTCCTGACAGGAAAATGCCCGATGAAAACTGCCCACGACCTCGTTGCCGCCGCCAAAGCCCGCGTGCAGGAAATCCCGGTGACTGACGCCGAACAAGCCATCTGTGAAGCCGACGTGCTGGTGGATGTGCGCGAAGCCGATGAATTCGCCACCGGTCATCTGGCCGGTGCAGTGCACATTTCGCGCGGCATGCTCGAATTCAAGTTCAGCGCCAACCCGGCGCTTCAGGCCCGCGACCTCAACATCCTGCTGTACTGCAAAACCAGCGGCAGGGCCGCGCTGGCTGCCGCCGCCCTGCATGACATGGGCTACCTGAATGTGAAGTCGATCGCTGGTGGTTTCGATGCCTGGGCTGCAGCCGGCAAACCGGTGGCCAAGCCCGAGATCCCGTCTTTTGAATAAGTAGCCGTTGCCGGGGCCTTGGGTCCTGGCAAACTCAAGGTGCGGGTTTGAGCGCTCGTCGCGCCATGACAAACACCAGGGCCCAGAACGCCAGTCGCAATGTCAGTGCGCCCACGGTGCGCGTCTCATATGCACCCCCCGTCATGATATGCAGTCCAAAGGCAAGCGCCACCAGGCTGGTGGCCAAGGCCAACAGGCCGGCGCCCGCCACGGCCCAACGCCGACCCAGCCAAAGCCCGGCGCCAGCCAGCACATAGGCAAAGCCCGCCAGAAAATTGAACCACAGCACAAAGCCCACGGCGTTGCCGACGGCTGCCTGGGCTTGTGGCCCGCCAAACAAGGCACGGCCACCGCTGAAAAGGGTGAGCGCGCCGAAGACGACAGCCAGGACGGCCAGGATGCGAAGGTGACGAGAGGGGTTCATGCGCAGGTCCTTTTGATGGATCTTTCAAAGGCTCAGGCCTTCGCCGGCTTCTTCCACGGTTTGCCCGTCCCGGATGTGGTAAATCCGCTTGAAGGTGGGGATGATTTTTTCGTCGTGGGTTACCACGATGATGGCCGTGTGGGCCTGAATAGCCATCTGGTTCAGGATGCGCATGACGCCCAGGGCGCGCTCGCTGTCCAGCGGCGCGGTGGGCTCATCCGCCAGAATCACCGGCGGGCGGTTGGCCAAGGCCCGGGCAATCGACACCCGCTGTTGCTCGCCGCCCGAGAGCTGAGACGGCTCGGCCTTGGCGCGGTGTTGCACGTCGAGCGCGGTGAGCAATTCGAGCGCGCGAGCGCGCGACGGTGTGTTGGCCACGCCCGCCAGCATCGGTAGCAGCGCCACGTTGTCGGTCACATCCAGGAACGGAATCAGGTAGGGCGCCTGAAAAATGAAGCCAATTCGGTCACGGCGCAGCGCGCGCAGGTCGGGCACTTTCCAGCCATTGTCATAAATCACGTCGTTGCCCAGCGTCATGCGCCCCGAGGTGGGTTCGATGATGGCGCCCAGGCATTTGAGCAGCGTGCTCTTGCCCGAGCCCGAGGGTCCCACCAAGCCCACCACCTCACCCGGTGCCACCACCATGTTGACGTTTTTCAGGGCTTCGACGGCGCTGTCACCTTTGCCATAGACCTTGCGCAGGCCCTCGATGCGGATGCCGCCCGGGGTTGTTTGTTGTGTGCTCATGGTGCTCATCCAATCGCCTCGGCCGGGTCGACCTTGAGCGCCACACGAATCGCCAAGGTGCTGGCCAGGGCGCAGATGAGCAGCGTGGCGACCAGGCCGGTGACGGCGTCGCGCGGCATCAGCAGCACGTATTTGGGAAAGATCGGCGCCCACACGGTGGCGGCAATTTTGCCGACCATGAAGCCGATCAGCCCGAGCCCCATGGCTTGTTGCAGGATCATGCTGGCAATGGTCGTGTTGTGCGTGCCGATGAGCTTGAGCACCGCAATTTCGCGGATTTTGCCGAGAGTCATGGTGTAAATGATGAAGGCCACAATGGCCGCACTCACCACCGCCAGAATGGCCAGGAACATGCCGATTTGCCGGGCCGAGGTGGCAATCAACTTGGCCACCAGGATGTCTTCCATACCGGCGCGGGTGTAGACCTGCACATGTTTCCAGCGTTTCAGCGCGTCGGCCACCTCGTCGGCCTGCCAGCCGGGCTGCAACTGCACCAGCACCGCGTTGACGTTGTGGCTGCTGGTTTGCAGGGCTTGCACGGCATCGAGCAGGCCCGGCACGCCGGGGCGGTTGAACGCCGGGTTGGCCGCCGTGCGGCTGCGGTCGCTTTGAATAGTGTCGTTGTCTTTCAAAAACTGCGCTTCCTGCGCGTCTTTGAGCGGCACAAACAGCATCGGGTCGCCGCCCGAAGACACCATGCGTTGGGTCAGGCCGATCACGGTGTAGCTGTGGCGACGTACCCGCACCGCGTCGCCCAACTTGAGGCCGGTTTTGACGTCGGCCACGGCCTCGTAGTGGTCGCGCGTGAGCTGGCGCCCGGCCACCAGATAACCCGGCGCGCCGGGCTTGCCGGGCTCCACGCCCACCACCATGGTGCGGGCTTCTTCGCCGCCGGGGCGCTGCACCTGCATGGTGAGGTAGGTCACGTTGGCGGCTTGCGCCACGCCGGGCATGCCGCGCACGCTGCGCACCACGTCGTCCTTGATGCTCGACGCTTCGGCATACGGTCCCTGCGTGTCCTTTTGCACCACCCACAGATCGGCCTGGCTGTTGGTCAGCAGGGCCTGCGCGTCGTCGACCATGCCGCGGTAAACCCCGGCCATGGTCAGAGTGACGCCAATCAGCAACCCGAGCCCAAGCCCGGTCAGGGCAAACTTGCCCCAGCCGTGCAGGATGTCGCGTCCGGCCAGGCTGATCATGGCGTGGCCTCGGGCTTGACCAGCGAATCGACCACCGAAATACGCGCGCCGCTGCTCAGGGCTTTTTGGCTGTAAACCACCACCTTATCTGTTTTCTCCAGGCCCTTGAGCACCTGCACCTGGCCGTCCAGGCTTTGGGTGCCTAGTTGCACTGGTGCAAATTCTGGCTTGCCGTCCTTCAAACGCCAGACGCCGCTTTGGCCTTGTTGATGCTGGATGGCGGCGTTGGGCAGCAGCAGCGCGGGAGCAGTGGTGGGCAATTGCAAGGTGACTTCGGCCATTTCACCGACCGACACACCCGCGGGCGGGGCATCAAATGCCACTTGCGCAATGCGTTCTTCGGTGACGCTGTCGGCCAGCAACTCCAGGCGTGCCACCTGGCCGCTCAAGGGGCTTTGTGGCCTGGAACGCAACACAATGCTGGCTTTCACGCCGGTGGCCAGCCCGGTAGAGCGGCCCTGGTCGACCCGCAGCTTGACCCACAGGCTGGCCGGGTCCATCAGGCGCAGCACAGGCTGGCCGGCCACCACCGTGCTGCCGGCCTCGGCATCGCGCGTGGTCACCACCGCGTCGGCCGGGGCAAACAGGCGCACGTTATTGCGCTGTTGCGCCAGAGCTGCGCGTTCGGCTTGGATGCGGGTGAGGTCCTGGCCGGCACCGGCCAGATTGGCTTGCGCCGCCTGCACCGCAGCATTGGCCGAAGCCTGACTTTGCAGAACCGCTTCGAGCGCGCCAGGGCTGATGAAGTTTTGCCGTGCCAGGTCCTGGTTGCGCTGGGTGGTGGCGGCGGCCAGTGCACTGCGCGCCTTGGCGTCCTGCAATTGGGCCTGCGCGGCGGCCTGGCCACTGCCCGCGCGCGCCAGCGAGGCATCGAGCGCAGCCAGACGCTGGCTGAAGTCGACCGGGTCCATTTCGGCCAGCAGTTGCCCGGCCTTGACACTGTCGCCCACATCCACCTTGACGCCCAGCACGCGCCCGGCCACCGTGGGCCCGACCATCCAGCTGCGCCGGGCCTCGACCGTGCCGATGCCAAAAATGGTCGGACTCAAGCTACCTTCCACCGGGCTGGCCACGGTGACCTTGATGGGCGCCAGCGGGCCGGTGCGCAGCGACACATAGGCCATGCCGCCGATGAGCGCCAGGGCGACGGCACCCATGATGAGGCGGCGTTTGAGCAAAGCTTGGTTGTTCATGGTGTTCCTTGGAAATCATTGGGCGGGCATTGCAGCCCCTGCTGCAGAAGGGCAAAAACGCCCGGGGCCTGGGCGGCAATGGCGTGCACGTCATCGGCCAGCAGGGCTTGCATGACCAGGCCCTGCACCGATCCGACAAACAGCACGGCAGCGGCCTGCAAATCAACCTCAGGGCGCAGCGTCTGTTGTGTTTTGGCGTGTTGCAACACCGTCAGCAGCAACTGGCGGTAGCGCAGCATCAGCGCGCGCACCCGGCTTTTGAGGGCGGTGTCGCCCGGGTTTTGCAGTTCCTGAAAGATCAGCCGCGGCACGCCGGGGTGAACCATGACAAAGTCCACATGGGCCAAAAAGACCGCACGCAGGGCCGACAGGGCAGCGCGGTCGGCACCTGCGGCAGCCGTGTGCAGGCGGGTCATGAGGGTCTCGGCCACCCAGTCGAGCACCGCCAGCCAGATGGCTTCCTTGCTGGCAAAGTGCTTGAACACCGCGCCCTGCGAAATACCCACCGCGCGTGCCAGGTCGGCGGTGGTGATGTCGGCCGGGCTGTGTTGTGCGGCCAGCAGCAGGGCAGCTTCAACCAGACTGGCCTGACGCACTTCGGTACGCTGTTTGAGGGGTTTGTCCTGAACTTCCATGGCCTTAAAGTAATTCATCAATTACTTATTCTAAGGCTTGAGTTTGATTTCTGGGGTGAAGGGTGGGTAAAGTTGTTGTTCTGTGCTGGAGCAGAAAGATTTGATTTGAGAAGGCATGGATAAAGTTTGGCTGCACTGCGCGCGGTAACCGGTAGGGGCGGCCACCTCATACTGGAGTACCAGAAATCGGTGACCACCCTTACCGGTTACCGCGCGATGCGGTGATGTGCGGAGGTTGCTTGAGACAAATGCAAATGCAGTGGCATTTTGCTAATACCTGCACCATGTCCAGCGCAGTGGCTGGCATTGGGGGCTGACGATTTCTGGTACTCCAGTATGAGGAAGCCGCCGATGCCAGTCGCTGCGCGGATTACCGTTACCAATGCATTGAACCCGTTATGAATTTCAGGGCAGCAACACCACCGGCTCCAGCGCCTCACCCTGCGTCAGAATGCGCCCAATCACCGCTGTGTGCGCATACCCCGCCGCCTTCAACGCAGTCACACAATCCGCAACCCGGTCAGCCGGTACGCTGGCCAGCAAGCCACCGGCGGTTTGCGGGTCGAACAGCAGCGGGTAACGCGGGTCGTTGACAAATGCTTCCTGGTTGCGCAGGGCACGGCGCAGGCGCACATTGGCCGCTTGTAGCGAGCTGACAATGCCCGCCGCCACGGACTCCAGCGCGCCGTCCAGCAGCGGCAGGGCTGACAACGCCAGCTCGGCATCCACCTCCGAGGCGCGGGTCATTTCCACCAGGTGGCCCAGCAGGCCAAAGCCGGTCAGGTCGGTGCAGGCGGTGGCGCCAAAGTCGCGCAGGCACTGGGCGCCCTGCCGGTTCGACAGCACCATGGACTGCAGTGCGGCGTCGATCCAGCGGCCTTTGGCGGCCAGCCGGGCGTGCGCGGCAAACAGCGTGCCGGTGCCGATCGGCTTGGTCAGAATCAGCACATCACCTGGCTGCATGCCGCCTTTGCGTGTCACGCCCGCCAGGTGTTCGTCGATCAGGCCGTTGATGGCAAAGCCCAGCGCCAGCTCGGCGCCTTCGCCGGTATGGCCGCCCACCAGCGCGCAGCCGGCGTCGTTGAGCACCTCGACCGCGCCGCGCATCATCTGGAACAGCAGGTCTTCGATCTTGGCCTCCAGCCCCGGCGGCACGGTGGCTATTGCCGTGGCCGTCTGCGGCTCGGCGCCCATGGCAAAAATGTCGCCCAGCGCGTGGTTGGCCGCGACCTTGCCAAACAGGTAGGGGTCGTCGACAAAAGCGCGGAAAAAGTCGACCGAATGCACCAGCGCCATGCCGGGCGGCACACGCACCACGGCAGCGTCGTCGGGGTCTTTGAGGCCGATGAGCACGTCGTCACGCTGCACCACTTGCAGTTGCCCCAAGGCCCGTGACAACACCGTGGCCCCGACCTTGGCGCCACAGCCGCCGCAGCGCATGGCGATGGCCGAAATGGCTTGCAGGGTTTCGTCCGGGTTCAGCGCCAGTTGCGACGGCGTGCTGCTCGGTGGCGCAGCCGCCTTGGCCTGCATGTCAGGGAATTCCGAAAAATTGCGCATGAAGCGCTGGTCGATCCAGTCTTTCCAGCGCCAGACCCAGTCGCCCCAAAAACCCAGGGCGCCGCGTGAAGCCACGGCATAACGGTTGCCGGTGCTGATCAGCGCCAGCCAGCTGGATTGCGGACGGTAGGCCAGTAGGGCGCGCCCCTGCATGCTCAGGCGCAGGTTGTCGGCCAGCGGCCGGCCCATGCGCACGGCAAACACACCGGCCTTTTCCAGCGGGTAATTCTGCATGGCGGCAATGTCACCGGCGGCAAAAATCGCCGGATCGGTGAGGGTTTGCAATTGGTCGTTCACCAGTACAAAGCCGCCCGCATCAAGCGCCAGGCCGGTGCCTTGCAGCCAGGTCGCGCCGCCCGCCTGCGTGACCCACATGATCTCGTCCGCAGCGACGACCAGGCCGTTGGCACAGACCAACCGGTCGGGCTCGACCTGCGTCACCTCGGCGTTGAGGTGCACCTGCACACCGCGCTCGGCCAGCACGCTGGCAAACTTGCGGCGCACCCGGGCGTTGTGGGTCGGCAGGATGTTGTCCGTCGCCGTGAGCAGATGAAACTGCAGCAGTTCGGGGTCGCGCCCGCGCGCGCTCAATTCGTTGCGCAGGCGATACTGCACCGACAACAGCAGCTCGACCCCGCCGGCCCCGGCGCCGACCACGGCGATGCGCAGCGGCCCCTGAGTGTGGTCCTGCACTTTGGCCAGCAGCGCCAGCCAGCGCTGGTTGAAGCGGGTGATGGGTTTGACCGGGGTGCTGAAGGTATCGGCCCCGGCGACACCGCTCAGGCGCGGCGTCGAGCCGATGTTGATCGACAAACCGTCGTAAGGCACCGGCGGGCGATGGCGGCACAGCACTTTTTTGCCCACACGGTCAATGCCCACGACCTCGTCGCGGTAGAGCCGGGCGCCGGCAAACACGGCCAGGCGTGCCAGGTCGATGTGCACCTCGTCATAGCTGTAGTGGCCCGACACGTAACCTGGCAACATGCCGGAGTAGGGCGTGTGCACATCGGTGCAGATCACCGTCAGGCGCACGCCGGGTTCGGGCTGCATGCCAAAGCGCTTGAGCACGCCCACATGGCTGTGACCGCCGCCGATCAACACGATGTCTCTGGCAATGGGTTGAGTGGGGTGTTGCATCAGGTAAAAAGCTTCTGGAAAATTCGAAAAGGGAGAGCTGGCCTTAAAGGTGCGGCGGTGCTGCCGTGAGCTCGGTCACCAGCCGTTGCACAGCTAACCGCTCGGTCTCCAGCGCAAACAGCGGCGCACGCGCTGCGCACTGGGCCTGCAATTGGACGTAAAAAGCCGGCTCAAGGTGGCAGCGGCGCAGCAAATCGACCAGCTGTTCTGCATGGTCCCAGTCAAAATAGCCCGCGTAATCGTTCCCCAGCATGCCCACATTGCCGTCAATGCGCGAGGCCAGCACGGGTGTGCCGGAGCGCATCGCTTCCATCACCACATGGGCGCCGCCTTCCATGCGGCTGGTGTGCACCAGCACATGGGCGCGCTGGATGCGCCGGCGCGTGGCCTCGTGCGGCAAGGCTCCCAGCCAGTGGTAATGCGGGCAGGTGGCGGCCGTGGCTTGCGCCAGGGCTGCCAGCGCGGGGTCCAGCGCGGCGCCAATGTGGTCGATGTGAATAGCTTCTTGCGGCGTGAGAAGCCGGGCGGCGGCAAACAGGGTCTGTGGTGATTTTTCTTCGCGCAGGTGACCCACCATCACCGCTCTGAATAAACGCGCGGACTTCGGCAGGCTCTGGCGCGCCGGAGTCGACTGAAAAATCACTTGGGAACGAGGTTGCAGCGCCACTGGCAAGGCGGCCAGACCCAGGGCCTGCAGCACCACCAGGCGCTGCGCCAGCTGCAGCGATCGCTGGGCCTGCGCATCCGTCTGGATGTCGCGGTACAGGTCGGT
>JBASJO010000375.1:0-8579 GCA_049655365.1 Rhodoferax sp.
GCCGGCCGAACTGCTGCGCCCCACGCTCAAGGTGGGCGACAGCGTGCGTGCCGGTGACGTGGTCGCCACCCTGGTGCCGGTAGCGCCGCAAATGATCGACGCCCGCACGCGCAGTGTGTTGCAGCAGCGTGTGGGCAGCTCTGAGGCCGCGCGCCACGCTGCCGCAGCGCAGGTGCAGCGCGCCCAGACGGCGCTGGCACAGGCCACGCTGGAAGCCGAGCGGGCCGCCAAACTGGCGCAGGACAACTTCATTTCCGCCGCCGCGCGTGACCAGGCCGCGCTGGCGCGCCAGGCCGCGCAGCAGGCCCTGACTGCCGCCATCGCCGAGCAGGGCAGGGCCGACTTTGCCGTGGCCGAGGCAAGCGCAGCCCTCAGTCGCGCCGAACCAGCAGCCGGGGGCAGCCCCACGGGCCGTTGGGAGCTCAAGAGCCCGGTCGACGGCCAGGTGCTCAAGCTGCACCTGGACAGCGCGGCTCCGGTCGGCGCCGGCCAGCCCTTGCTGGACATTGGCAACACCGCCGCGCTGGAGGCGGTGATCGATGTGCTGTCGGGTGAGGTGCGACAAATCCAGCCCGGCGCGCCGGTGCAACTCTCGCCGGGCAGCGGTGCCGCGCCTATCACCGGCCAGGTTACGCGCATTGAACCGGTGGCCTTCACCAAGGTGTCGGCCCTGGGCATCGAGGAGCAGCGCGTGAATGTGCTCGTCGACTTGGCGCAGACCGGCACCGAGGCGCAGCGCCTGGGCGACGGTTTCCGCATCGACGCCCGCATCACGCTGTTTCAGCAGCCTAATGTCCTGCTGGTGCCCACTGCCGCGCTGGTGCGCGACGGTGCGCAGTGGCGCGTCTTTGTGGTGGAGACTGGGCGTGCCCATGCCAGGGCAGTGCAGATCAAGGACCGCAATTCTGACGTGGCCTGGCTAGAGAGCGGCCTGCGCGAGGGCGAGACGGTGCTGCTCTACCCTGGCAGCATGATTGCCGATGGGCAGGCTGTGCGGGTGCGCCAACCGTGATTCGACTGCCGGATTGCAGGGATGCATTTTGAACGTTCGCTGCGCCAGCCATATCGGGCAATGCCGGGGACCTCAGACTGTCACACGCCCAGAAATCGGTCCCCGGCATTGCCCGATATGGCCGGTGAGTGTGGTGAAACACCAGCACTAAACCGGCAGAAATCGGACAGAAAAGGGTATTGACTCGCCAGCAAATCACCGTTGTTTCTCGGCAGGTCATGGCTTGGGGTGGTAGCCGATTTCTGGGCGTGTGACAGTATGAGGCTGCCGCCCCAAGCCATGACCTGCCGCGCGAAGCCGCCGTTCGAAAATCAAGAGCCTATCTTTCCGGGTTTTCGCACGCCCCTGAATCAGCGAACGCGTTGCTTACAATCCCCCCAACCCCAGGAGTTGACCACAATGACGATCAAAAGCGATAAATGGATCCGCCGCATGGCCGAGCAGCACGGCATGATCGAGCCCTTCGAGCCCGGCCAGATCCGCCAGGACGCAGTGGGCAACAAGATCGTCAGCTACGGCACCAGCAGCTACGGTTACGACATCCGCTGTGCGCCCGAATTCAAGGTCTTCACCAACATCCACAGCACCGTGGTCGACCCCAAGAACTTCGACGAAAAAAGCTTTGTCGACTTCAACAGCGACGTTTGCATCATCCCGCCCAACAGCTTTGCGCTGGCCCGCACCGTCGAGTACTTCCGCATCCCGCGCAACGTGCTTACCATCTGCCTGGGCAAAAGCACCTACGCGCGCTGCGGCATCATCGTCAACGTGACCCCGTTCGAGCCCGAGTGGGAGGGTTATGTCACGCTTGAATTCTCCAACACCACACCGCTGCCCGCCAAGATTTACGCCGGCGAAGGCTGCGCCCAGGTGCTGTTTTTCGAGAGCGACGAGGAGTGCGAGACCAGCTACAAGGACCGCGGCGGCAAGTACCAGGGCCAGCGCGGCGTGACCTTGCCCAAGGCGTGATCCCGGTGGGGGCACGACCATGAAATGGGGCGGCAACCGTCAATCTGACAATGTCGAGGACCGTCGTGGCAGTGGCGGCTCTTCGGGTGGCGGCTTTGGCGGGCGCGGCATTGGCCTGGGTTCGGTGGTTATTGCGCTGGTGGTGTCGTATTTCCTCGGGATCAACCCTATGACGGTGCTGAACATTCTCAGCGGCGGCAGTCCGGAATCGCAAACCCAGTCGGCTCCGGCACAGAAACCCCCGGTCGATGACCAAATGGCGGCCTTTGTCTCCACCGTGCTGGCCGACACCGAAGACGTCTGGAAAGCCGTGTTCACCCAGAGCGGGTCCACGTACCAGGAGCCCAAGCTGGTGCTGTTTCGCGGCACCACGTCCACCGCCTGCGGCCAGGGTCAGGCGGCCATGGGGCCGTTTTACTGCCCGGCTGACCAGAAGGTGTACATCGACCTTGACTTTTACGAGACCCTGAAAAACCAGTTGGGCGCGCCCGGCGATTTTGCCCAGGCCTACGTCATCGCCCACGAGGTCGGCCATCATGTGCAAAACCTGATGGGCATCACCACCAAAATGGCGCAAATGCGCGGTCGCGTCAGCCAGACCGACTACAACGCCCTGAGCGTGCGTCTCGAATTGCAGGCCGATTGTTTTTCGGGTGTCTGGGCCAACCACGCGCAGGCAGCGCGCCAGTTGCTGGAGCAGGGCGATGTGGAAGAAGCCATGAATGCCGCCGCCCGTATTGGCGATGACGCACTGCAGCGCTCCCGCGACGGCCAAGTCGTGCCCGACAGTTTCACCCACGGCACCAGTGTGCAGCGTCAGCGCTGGTTCGACAACGGCCTGAAAAACGGCAGCGTCAAGGGTTGCGATACCTTCGCCGCGCGCCAATTGTGAGCGTTGTAGGATAATACGGCTTCTTATCAAGAAACCTGCCCCGATTCCCGGGCACCACCAGCTATCGGATTGATAGCAATTGAACCTGAGCTTCAATGACCGAACTGACTCCTGCGAACGCGAACGAATTAACTTCCGACACCCCCATCATGGCCTTTGCCCAGTTGCAGCTGGCCGACCCCTTGGCCCGCGCGGTGGCCGAAATGGGTTACGAGACCATGACCCCGATCCAGGCCCAAGCCATCCCCGTGGTGTTGCAGGGTCGCGACGTGATGGGTGCTGCCCAGACCGGTACCGGTAAAACTGCCGCCTTTGCCCTGCCGCTGATGCAGCGCATGCTCAAGCACGAAAACGCCTCCACCTCGCCTGCGCGCCATCCGGTGCGTGCCCTGGTGCTGCTGCCCACGCGTGAGCTGGCGGTTCAGGTGGCCGAGCAGGTCGAACTGTACGGCAAGTACACCAACTTGCGCAGCGCCGTGGTGTTCGGTGGCATGGACATGAAGCCGCAGACCCTTGAGCTCAAAAAGGGCGTCGAGGTGCTGGTGGCCACGCCCGGGCGCCTGCTGGACCACATCGAGGCCAAGAACTGCGTGCTCAACCAGGTTGAATACGTGGTGCTCGACGAGGCCGACCGCATGCTCGACATCGGTTTTCTGCCCGACCTGCAGCGCATCCTGAGCTATTTGCCAAAACAGCGCACCACACTGCTGTTTTCTGCCACTTTCTCTCCGGAAATCAAGCGTCTGGCCAGCAGTTACCTGCAAGACCCGGTCACGATCGAAGTGGCGCGCTCCAACGCTGCAGCTTCCACCGTGGAGCAGCACTTTTACAGCGTTGAGGGTGAGGACAAGCGCCACGCCCTGCACCAGATCCTGCGCCAGCGCGGCATCAAGCAGGCCTTTGTTTTTGTCAACAGCAAGCTCGGTTGCGCCCGCCTGGCGCGTTCGCTGGAGCACGAGGGTCTTAAAACCACCGCGCTGCACGGTGACAAGAGCCAGGACGAACGCCTCAAGGCGCTCGAATCCTTCAAGAGCGGTGGCGTCGACCTGCTGGTCTGCACCGACGTGGCCGCGCGCGGGCTTGATATCAAGGATGTGCCCGCCGTGTTCAACTTCGACATCCCGTTCCACGCCGAAGACTACGTGCACCGCATTGGCCGCACCGGCCGCGCTGGTGCCGAAGGCCTGGCGGTGACCTTTGTTGCCAAAAGCGACCAGCGCCTGGTGACCGACATCGAGAAACTGCTCAAGACCAAGATCGAGCTCGAAGGCATCGAATTCGAAGAAAACCTCCCCGACATCCGCAAGCAGGGCCACATCAACGACGGCCGCCGGCTTTACCGCGAAGACGGCAGCGACCAGCGCCGCCCCGAAGACTTTGCCCGCGGCCCGCGTTCCGAGCCCCGGCGCAGCCGGCCCGTGCCGCAAGACCCGTTCTTTGAAAAGCCTTACGAGCCGTCCTTGCCGCCGGAAGCGGCACCGGCCTGGGAAGCCGCCGCAGCACGCCCGGGTGTGCGCACCATTTCCAGCAACATCAAGACCAAACGCAAAGTCGCTGCGCTGTTTCAGGCGGCCTGAAATCACCCGGGCTTTTGCGCCTGCTCGCACCTGACCTGAATCAGTTCGTGCGCCGCGGTGCCGGTGCCCAGTTTCAGAGCGCTCAGGCAGCCACCCCAAACGCACCCTGAATCCAGCGCGAACAGGTCATCCCGGCCCAGCCAGCCCAGTGTGGACCAGTGGCCAAACGCCACCGCGACACCGGCGGTCTTGCGTCCGGGCACCTCGAACCACGGCAGGTAGCCCGGCGGGGCGGCGTGGGCGCCTTCGCTGGTGTCGAACTCCATCACCCCCTGGGCAGTACAAAAACGCAGCCGTGTCAGCGCGTTCACAATCATCCGCAGGCGGTCCATGCCTTGCAGCTCATCGTCCCAACGGTTCGGCGTGTTGCCGTACATCTGGTGCAAAAACTCGCCCAGGTTCGGGCCACGCAACACCGCTTCAAACTCAGCCGCCAGCGCCAGGGTCTGCGTGGCCGTCCAGCCCGGCAACACACCGGCATGCACCATCAGGATCGACTGGTTCGGGTGCTCCAGCAAGAAGGCCATGCGCTGCTGGCGCAACCAGGCCAGCATGGCCTCGCGGTCGGGTGCTTGCAGCACGTTGGTCAGCGTGTCCTTGCGGCTGGGTCGGCGCGCGCCCATGCTGGCCGCCAGCAAGTGCAGGTCGTGGTTACCCAGCAGGCATTGCGCTGAGGCGCCAAAACTCATCAGGCGGCGCAGCACGCCCGCCGAGTCCGGCCCACGGTTGACCAGATCACCCAAAAGGTAAAGCGTGTCCCTGCTGGGTGAGAAAGAAATGGTGTCCAACAAACCCTGCAAAGCGCTGTCGCAGCCTTGCACGTCGCCAATCAGGTAAAGTGCCATAGTCGTTATTGTCGTCTGAGGTCTATGGAATTTTTGCTGATTGTCTTTTTAACGTTGCTCAATGGTGTCTTCGCCATGTCGGAACTCGCGCTGGCCGCCAGCCGCAAGTCGCGCCTCAATGGCATGGCCGACGAGGGCGACAAGGGTGCCCAGGCTGCGCTCACGCTGCTTGGCAACCCGAATCAGTTTTTATCGACCGTGCAGGTGGGTATCACGTCCATCGGCGTGCTCAACGGCATCGTGGGCGAGGCGGCGTTCAGCGGCGGCCTGGCTGCCTGGTTGCAGGCCTGGGGCCTGTCGGACAAGGCAGCAGCCATCACGGCGACGGCGCTGGTGGTGACCATCATCACGTACACCACCATCATTTTTGGCGAACTGGTGCCCAAGCGCATCGGCCAGCTCTACCCCGAACAAGTCTCGCGCTGGGTCTCGCGGCCCATGCTGTGGCTGGCTCGTGCGGCGGGTCCGTTTGTCAAGTTGCTGTCGGGCTCCACGGCCGCCATGCTCAAGCTGCTGCGCATCGATACCAACGCCGCGCGCACCATGACTGAAGAAGAAATCACCGCCAGTCTCGAAGAAGGTGTGGACGCCGGCGTGATTGAGGAACACGAGCATCAGATGGTGCAAAACGTGTTCGGACTCGATGACCGGCAGCTCACCTCGCTGATGGTGCCGCGCGCCGAGGTCGACTGGCTCGATGCCGACATCAGCGTGGCGCAGGCGCTGCAGAAAGTCGGAACTGATGGCGCCGAGCGCGCCCATTCCTGGTACCCGGTGTGCCGGGGTTCCTTGGACGACGTGGTTGGCAAAATCAGTATGGCGCACTTGCTGGCGCTGGGCAGTCACGCACCGGGTACTCTGGCAGACTACGTGATCACGGCGGTGTTTGTGCCTGAAACCCTCAGCGCCATGACCCTGCTCGAGCAGTTTCGCGCCAAGGTCGGCCGCCTGGTGCTGGTGGTGGACGAATACGGTGTGGTGCAAGGTCTGCTCACGCCGCACGACCTGCTGGAAGCCATCACGGGTGAACTGCAGCCCAGTGTCAAATCCGAGGCCTGGGCGGTACAGCGCGAGGATGGCAGCTGGCTGCTTGACGGCATGATGCCGGTGAGCGAACTCAAGGCCCGCCTGGCCATGGACGAACTGCCGCTGGAGGAGCGTGGCCGCTACAACACGCTGGCCGGCCTGCTGATGGCAGTCAGCGGCCATATGCCGGTGACCGGCGAGAAGATCGAGTGCGAAGACTGGCTGTTTGAGGTGGTGGACCTGGACGGCAAGCGGGTCGACAAGGTGCTGGCCAGCCAGATGCCATCTGCGTAGGAGGCCCGCCTCAGGCCGATGAATTTTGGGGCCATCGCGGCGAGGGCGCCGCTCCTACGTTGCGCGACCGCTCAGTCGGTAAGCCAGCAGCCCCAGCCCTTCATGCAGCGCCAGTTTCCATTTTTTAACCCCCTGGACCATGCTGTATTGCGTCCACGGGGTGGTCAAGCCGGCGCGAAAGTCGACCGGGAAGGCCTGCACGTTCCAGCCGGCTTTCTGAAAGCTGGCCATGGCGCGCGGCATGTGCCAAGCCGAGGTCATCAGCAGCCAGTGCTGTGCCGGGTCGACGCCGGGTAGCGCCTTGCTGAGCACGGCATTTTCATACGTGGTGCGCGAGGCCGACTCGTACAACACCTGACTCGGCCCGATGCCCTGGGCGCTGAAAAAGCGTTCGGCGCGCCGGGCTTCTGACAGACTGCCACCGAACAATTCACCTTCGCCTCCGGTAAACAGCACGCGCAATGCCGGCTGGCGGCGCAGCAGCGGCAGCACCTCGGTCATGCGCTCGGCGGCGTCATTGAGCGCACTTTGGTCGGGCTGGGTCCAGACATAAGCCGATTCCAGCGCGCCGCCCAGCACCACCACGCCCGCGTAGCCGTTCAAATCAGTCACTGCGGGCAGGGCCGGGTACCGGGCTTCGAGTTGCCGGATCAGTGCATCGGGTAGCGGCTCCCAGCCCAACCCTAGCAGCAGGGCGATGGCGGCGGCGCCCAGGCGCTCGCTGGTCTTGGGACGACGGCGCACCAGCAGCACGGCGACCAGCATCAGCAACGCCACCCAGGCCAGTGGTTGGGTCAGGAAAGCCAGCAGTTTGGCGGCGATGAACATGGCTGAAAAGCTTACAGAATGAAGGGAATGAAACGGCGGGTACGCGCCTGGTAGTGCGCATAAGTCGGATGCATCGTTGTCATCCAGCGTTCTTCCAGCAAAGCCTTGGTGAGCAGTACCATGCACAAAACCAGCCACAGCAGCCAGGCCAGAGCAGAGCCCAGCGCCAGCGCGCAGGCCATGCCAAGCAGGCTCACGGCCGTGTACATGGGGTGACGGATCCAGCGGTAGGGACCGTGAGCGACCAGCTTGCCTCGCGCGTGCGGGGTGGGGCGAATGTTGAAATTTCCGGGCCGGTTGGCCTGCAGCGCCCACAGGCCCACGATCCCGCTCAGGCCAATCGCCAGCCAGGCCAAGGCCGGCAGGGGTGCTTGCATGAGGCTTGGCGCCGCCAGCAACAGCAGGGCACCGAGCGTGCCGAACTGCGCAGCGACAAGCAGGCTACCCAGGGTGTGTGGTTTCATGTGGGTGCGCTGTGGTGGCAAAGGTAGAAGACATGGATGGCGCCAAATTGTAGGGTTTGCCAGCAGGCCGGCTAGTTCTGGCGGAAACGGCCCGATACTGGCGTGTCTACGGCTGAACGGAGCGCACACATGGACTCTGGCAAACCTCTTGCGGCGCGAACGCAGCGGCTATTTCTGGCGCTGTGGCCTGACGAGGCTGTCCGCGAGCAATTGGCCGCCCATGCCGGCCAATGGCAATGGCCTGCGGGCTGCGTGCGTTACGCGCCAGCCGACTGGCATGTCACCCTGCATTTCATTGGTGATGTGGCGCGCGAAAAGGTCGACATGATTGCCAATGGCGCAGACGTGTCGTTCCAGCCGTTCGTGTTGGTATTCGACCAGCCCGGGCTTTGGCCCCGCGGCCTCGCGGTGCTGTGTGCGTCGGAGGTGCCACTGGCCCTGAAGCGGCTGCGCGCGCAGCTTGGGCACGCGCTGAGCGCGCTCGATTTTGCGCCGGATCCCCGGCCCTATGCGCCTCATGTCACGCTGGCGCGCCATGCCGAGGCAGCGATTGCGCCAGCGGCCTTTGCACCTGTGAGGTGGCCGGTGTCGGGCTTTGCGCTGGTGCTGTCAATCGGGCTCAAGGCACCGCGGTACCGGATCCTTGGGCAATATCGTCAGGCGCCCGGAGAG
>JBASJO010000376.1:0-6746 GCA_049655365.1 Rhodoferax sp.
CCCGAAACGGCGCCCAAGATGGCGCGCCTGCGTGCCGCGTTTGGGGCGCGCAAAGCCTGATCTCATCACCCTGACTATTGCTACGGCCCGATGATGTTTTAAGTTCCGTTCGGGCTGAGCCTGTCGAAGCCCTTCGACGAGCTCAGGGCGAACGGTTCATACTTCATCGGACCGCATTGCTTTCGCTGAGAAGGGTATGAGGACTGAATTTGAAATCCACCGGCAAGGCGGATCAATTATTTGAATAACTGACTTGAAGTTATTAAAAAGAGATAATACGATCCACCAAAAGAGCCACAACAACGGGCCGACAGGCGTTTCAACCTTTATATTTATTTAATATCATGACCAATTTGATCGATATTCAAAACCAGATCGCCATCCTGCAAAAACAAGCCGAAGAAATCAAGGCTCAGGAGTTTAATAAAACCGTGCAGGAAATCAAGGCGAAAATGGCGGCCTTTGGTATTACCCTTGATGATCTCAATGGTGGCGGCAAGACGCGTGTGCGCAAAGCCGGCGCAGCCAAGTCGGGCACCCCGGCACCTGCCAAATACCGCGGCCCCAACGGCGAAACCTGGAGCGGTCGTGGTTTGATGCCGCGCTGGCTGGCTGCTTTGGTAGCACAAGGACAAAGCAAAGAATCGTTTGCCATCTAACTTAATTTCCAGCCAAGAAAAGCGTCTTGAAAGGCGCTATGGAACTTTAGGGGGTTAGTTTGCAAAGTCGGGTTTTATATTTGTCGCGCACCGTCAAGCAGTTGGTGGTGCTCTCGCTTGACGTGGTGTTGGCTTTGTTGGCCACATGGATCGCATTTAGCTTGCGGCTGGATGCGCCGCACTGGCCCAGTGGTGCCCAGTGGTGGGTTTACGCGCTGGCACCTGTTATTTCCATTCCGGTCTTTGTTCGTTTTGGCCTGTACCGGGCCATTTTTCGCTATACCGGTCAGGCCGCGTTGCAGGCCACGGGCATGGCGGTCTTCATTTATGGATGCCTGTTGATGTCGGTGCTGGCTTGGCAACAATGGCCAGCCGTGCCGCGCAGCCTGGGGGTGTTGCAGCCCTTGGTGTTTTTGGTTTTGATTGGCGCAAGTCGGGCATTTGCGCGGTTTTGGCTGGCTGATGTGAATCGGGCTCGAGCCCATTGCGAAGGCCGCTTGCTCATTTACGGCGCCGGCACGGCTGGTGTGCAAACCGCCGCGGCCTTGCGCATGTCGCATCAATATGCCTTGCTGGGTTTTGTGGATGATGACGCGACCAAGGCAGGCCGCAGCCTCAATGGCGTGCCTGTGTTTTCCCCCCATGAGGTGCCGCAGGTGGTGGCGAAACAGGGCGTGACCGACATCCTGCTGGCCTTGCCCAGCGCCACGCGCGACCGACGCAACGCCATTTTGAGCAGCTTGCGGCCGCTGCCGGTGCACGTTCGCACGCTGCCGGGCATGTCAGACCTGGCCAGTGGCCGTGTCACGGTACAGGATTTTCGCGAGCTGGATTTGGAAGATTTGCTGGGCCGCGACCCGGTACCGCCCGACACCGCGCTGCTGGCGCGCGAGTTGGCGGCACAGGTGGTGCTGGTGACCGGCGCCGGTGGCAGCATTGGCGGTGAACTGACGCGCCAGATTGTCTTGCAGCGGCCACGTCAGTTGCTGCTGCTGGACCACAATGAATTCGGTCTGTACAGCATTCACCAGGAGTTGCAGGGCATTTGTGCCGCCCACCAGTTGGGTGTTGAGTTGATCCCCCTGCTTGGCAGTGTGGCCAATCCGGCCCGTTTAAACGCTATTTTCGAGGCCTATCGCCCGGCCATGGTTTACCACGCTGCGGCCTACAAGCATGTGCCGATGGTCGAAGACAACCCCGGCGAGGGCGTTTTGAACAACGTGTTCGGCACGCTCAACACCGCCCGTGCGGCACAAGCCAGCGGTGTCAGGCGCTTTGTGCTCATTTCCACCGACAAGGCGGTGCGGCCCACCAATGTGATGGGCGCCAGCAAGCGCATGGCCGAGCTGGTGTTGCAGGCGCTGGCCATGCAGCAGTCTGGCACCTGTTTCACCATGGTGCGCTTCGGCAACGTGCTGGGCTCCAGCGGCAGCGTGGTGCCCTTGTTCCGGCGCCAGCTCAGCGAGGGCGGCCCGCTGACCGTGACCCACGCCGAGGTCACCCGCTATTTCATGACCATCCCCGAAGCCGCGCAGCTGGTGCTGCAGGCCGGTGCCATGGCCGTGGGTGGCGACGTGTTTGTGCTGGACATGGGCGAACCCGTCAAGATCATGGACCTGGCCCGGCGCATGGTTGAGCTGTCGGGCCTGCGCGTGCGCGATGCCGATCACCCCGATGGCGACATCGAAATCGCCGTGACCGGCCTGCGCCCGGGTGAAAAGTTGTACGAGGAGCTTTTGATAGGCGACAACCCCGAGCCCACCGCGCACACCCGCATCATGAAAGCGCACGAAGATTATTTGGCCTGGGACGACTTGCTGCCCCACCTGAACACGCTGCGCACCGGCGCTGAGCAGGCTGACCTGGCCCGGCTCAAGACCGTGCTGCAAACCTGCGTGCAGGGTTATGGGGACGCGCGTTTGTGATTGATGAGGGGTGTGGATGTGTGTGGGGGACAACGTCCGCCACGCAACATGGTGCACAATTTGCAGCTAGTCCACTGTCTCTACCTTGAACCCCAAATCCCACCATGACCGACGTATCCCACATCTCTCCGCGCGACAAGGCCGAAATCCTGGCGCAGGCGCTGCCCTACATCCGCAAATTCCATGGCAAGACCATGGTCATCAAGTACGGCGGCAACGCCATGACCGACCCTGCCTTGCAAGCCGATTTTGCCGAAGACGTGGTGCTGCTCAAATTGGTGGGCATCAACCCGGTGGTGGTGCACGGCGGCGGGCCGCAGATTGAGGCAGCCTTGAAGCGGCTGGGTAAAAAAGGCGAATTCATCCAGGGCATGCGCGTGACCGACGCCGAGACCATGGAGATTGTGGAATGGGTGCTGGCTGGCGAGGTGCAGCAGGACATCGTGGGCCTGATCAACCAGGCCGGCGGCAAGGCGGTGGGCCTGACCGGGCGTGACGGTGGCCTGATTCGCGCCCAAAAGCTCAAGTTGCTCGACAACGTTGACGCCAGCAAGGAGCACGACGTGGGCCAGGTGGGTGATATCGTCAGCATCGACCCCAGCGTGGTCAAGGCGCTGCAGGACGACGCCTTCATTCCGGTCATCAGCCCGATCGGCTTTGGCGAAAACAACGAAAGCTACAACATCAACGCCGACGTGGTGGCCGCCAAGTTGGCCACCGTGCTCAAGGCCGAAAAACTGATGATGCTGACCAACATCAGCGGCGTGCTCAACAAGGCAGGCGAGTTGCTCACCGACCTGACGGCGCGCCAGATCGACGCCCTGTTTGCCGATGGCACCTTGAGCGGCGGCATGCTGCCCAAGATTGCCGGTGCACTCGATGCCGCCAAGAGCGGGGTCAACTCGGTGCACATCATTGACGGCCGTGTGCCGCACGTGCTGCTGCTGGAAATTTTGACCGACCAGGCCTTTGGCACCATGATCCGGTCACATTGATGGCCTGATCCCACACCCCATGGAAAACAAATCACACGCACTGGCCGCCGGCCTGTTTGTTGTGTTTGTCAGCGCCTTGCTGGTCGTATTGGCGGTGTGGCTGACGCGCGACACACGCCAACTGCGCAGCTACGAACTGGCCGGGCAGGTTAATTTAAGCGGTTTGCAGCCCCAGGCCAATGTGCGCTACCAGGGCGTGCCGGTGGGCAAGGTGACCGGTATCAGGCTGGACCCCCAGACCCGCGGCCAGGTGCTGGTGCGCATTGCAGTGGACGAGTTGGCCCCCATCAGCGCCACCACGTTTGCCACGCTGGCTTACCAGGGCGTGACCGGGCTGGCTTTCATTCAGCTTGACGACAGCGTGCCCGCCGATGGCACGCAAGCGCCTGGGATGCAATTGGCCAACAACAGCCGCATTCCGCTCAGGCCCGGTCTGATGAGCAAGCTGACCGACCGCGGTGAGCGGGTGTTGGGGCAGCTCGACGAAGCCGCCCAACGCCTGAACCAATTGCTGTCAAGCCAGAACCAGCAGGCCTTGATCACCACCGTGGACAACTTTGGCAAGGCCGCCCTGGAGATTCAGCAGCTGACGGCGCAAACCCGCAGCTTGTTGCCCACGGTGGCGCAGGAAACGCGCGACAGCCTGGCCGCGTTAAAAGCGGTCTCGGTGCGCCTGGGAGACAGTGCCGATGTCGCCCGCACCTCGGCCGGCGCATTTCAGCGCTTGACCGAACGCATGGCGGCCCCCGGCGGCGCGCTGGACCAGCTGGGCCAGGGTGTTGAGGTCTGGGTGGCGACCAACCATGTGCTGCAAGGTGTCGCATTGCCGCGCCTGAACCTGCTGGCCCAGGATGTGGCGCGCAGCACGCGCCAGATTGGCGACCTGGCGCAGACCCTGCGCGACACCCCGCAGGCCCTGCTGTTGGGTACCCCCGCCCCCTTGCCCGGGCCGGGTGAACCCGGTTTTTCTGTGCCATGAACATGAAAAAAACTGCCACTCCGATTTACTTGCTCAGGTCACATGGTCTGTTGCTGGTGTTGATACTGTTGCTGGTCGGCTGCACCGCAACAAGGCCGGAGGCTGCGATCAAGGTCTACGACTTTGGCCCCGCACCGCTGCAGACACCGGCAGCGGCGTCGCAGCCAGCCCTGGCCACCCTGGTGCTGTATGCGCCTCAGGTCAGCCCGGTACTCGAGGGCAACGCGCTGCTGTACCGCCTGGCCTACGCCGACGCGCAGCAGCTCAAGCCTTACGCCCTGGCGCGCTGGAGCATGCCACCCGCGCAGCTCATCGGCCAGCGCCTGCGCCAGCAGTTGGGCGCGCAGCGCGCCGTGGTGGCGCCGGGTGAAGCCACGGCGCAGCTCAACCTACGGCTGGTGCTGGAGGAATTCAGCCACGTATTTGTTTCCCCAACCGACAGTCATGGCCTGCTGCGCCTGCGCGCCACCTTGACACAGCTCAGTGGCAGCGGCGAGACCTTGCTGGCGCAGCGCAATTTTGTGGTTCAACAACCGGCATCAACGCCCGATGCCCAAGGCGCAGTGCGTGCCCTGACGGCGGCCAGCGACCAGATGGCGGTGCAGATCGAAGCCTGGCTGACCTCGCGTTAACGCTGCCCCACAGCCACCTTGCCAAACACCGACTGGGCCTCGCGCGGCAGGCAGCGCCAGTATTGGGGGCTGGCTTCCACTGTGCCGCCCAGTGCTGCAGCAGCTTGCCAGCCCCAGCGCGGCTGGTACAAAAAGGCGCGCGCCAGGGCGATCAGGTCAGCGTCGCCGGCTTGCAAGATGGCCTCGGCCTGCTGGGCTTCGGTGATCAAGCCGACCGACGTGGTGACCATGCCGGTGGCGGCGCGGATGGCTTGGGCAAACGGCACCTGGTAGCCCGCACCCAGCGCAATTTTTTGCAGTGGCGACACGCCGCCCGATGAGACGTGAATGAAGTCGCAGCCAGCGGCTTTCAGGCGCTTTGAAAATTCGACACTTTGCGGTAAATCCCAGCCGCCATCCACCCAGTCGCTGGCCGACAGGCGCACGCCCAGCACGCCATCAAAGGCCTGGCGCACGGCGGTAAACACTTCCAGTGGAAAGCGGATGCGGTTCTCGAACGAGCCGCCATAGGCATCGCTGCGCTGGTTGGCCAACGGCGACAAAAACTGGTGCAGCAGATAACCGTGGGCGCTGTGCAGCTCCACCGCCTCGACACCCATGCGCGCGGCGCGTTGGGCGGCGGCCACAAAGGCATCTCGAACCTCGACCAGCTGGGCGCCAGAAAGGGCTGTGGGCGCGGGTTCGGTCGGCAAATGCGGCAGCGCCGACGGGCCAAAGGTTTCCCAGCCACCCTGGGCGGGCGCCAGCAGCTGGCCGCCTTGCCAGGGCACAGCGCTGGAGGCCTTGCGCCCGGCGTGCGCCAACTGGATGCACACCGCCGTGCTGGGCGGCGCCAGGGCGCGGGCGCGCTGCAGGTGGTCGGCCAGGGCGGCCTCGGTGCGATCGTCCCACAGGCCCAGGCAGCTGGGCGTGATGCGAGCTTCGGGCAGCACGGCGGTGGCCTCGATGGTGAACAGCGCCGCACCGCTGTTGAGCAGGTTGGCCCAGTGCATCAGATGCCAGTCGGTGGCGCAGCCGTCTTGCGCCGAGTATTGGCACATGGGCGCCACTACCAGGCGGTTGGCCAGTGTCAGGCCGCCGCGCGGCGAGGGCAGGGTCAGGGGAGAAAACAGCAGGCTCATGGGGTAATTCCAGAAAACCTTCATTTTCTGGAGCAAACCAGGATAATTTAAGGGTGTCAAAAAATAAATGTTGGAAAAACGGAAACTTGTCGTATCATGCAGCCCGTATTGTTTTTAAAACGGTACATGTTTTGCGGTGAATGTCAGTTTCGCGTCTGCTTCTTAAGTCTTTACTGGTTTGTTGATTGCGGTTATGGACTCCATCGCGTTTTGAGTTATTTTGAGGAGTCCTTTCATGGGCAACAAACTTTACGTCGGCAATCTGCCATATTCTTTCCGTGATGATGATCTGCAACAAGCGTTCGCAGCCCACGGTACCGTCACCAGCGCCAAAGTCATGATGGAACGTGACACCGGCCGCTCCAAGGGTTTCGGTTTTGTCGAAATGGCCGATGATGCGCAAGCACAAACTGCCATCGAAGCCATGAATGGCCA
>JBASJO010000377.1:0-14050 GCA_049655365.1 Rhodoferax sp.
GGCCTGGCTGGCGCAGGACGGCAACCGCCTGCGCGGTGAATTTGCGCTGGTGCTGCACCCGGCCCCGACCGGCGTGGCCAGCGGCCCGGACAGCCGCATACTGCAATTGCTGCTGGCTGAGTTGCCACTGAAAACCGCCGTCAAACTGGCCGCCGAGATCACCGGTGAGCCGCGTAATGCGCTGTATGAACTGGCTTTGGGCTTGAAAAGCAAATCGGCCTGAACTCTGGCGGCTTGGGACTGGCCTTCGCGACAGCCGGCGACTGCGCATTGAATGCGAATGACGGTACGAATCCGTCTTGTTGCCGCTGAATGAGGGAAGGTCGCCGACTATAACGGAGCGTCACGGACGCCATTACACCGTCGCGGACATCAATCCAGATAAACCTATATTGACTTTCCAAAACAATGGGGACACAATTATTTTGTCCAAGATTTTGGACGCGTGTCCGCTATATCGGACAACATTAATATAGGAGCTTAAAGATGAAATTTCGACTTTTGACTTTGACGGCAGTGTCCATGATGGTGGCATTGACCGGGACTTCAGTTCTTGCGGCGGGCACGAGCAAACTCGACCAAGTCTTGGCGCGAGGTAAGCTCATCGTCGGCACAGGTAGCACAAATGCCCCTTGGCATTTCAAAAGTGCCGACAACAAACTGCAGGGTTTCGACATCGACATAGCAAAAATTGTCGCCAAAGCCCTTTTTGACAATCCGGACAAAATTGAATTCGTCAACCAGTCGTCTGATGCGCGTATCCCGAACATTACGACCGACAAGGTCGACATTACTTGCCAGTTCCTGACGGTGACTGGTGGGCGCGCCCAGCAGGTAGCGTTTACCATTCCCTACTTCCGCGAGGGTGTTGGCTTGATGACGAAAGCCAAGAGTCCGCGTGGAACTTACGCCGCTTTGAAGGCTGCTGGTTCGTCGGTTACTGTGGCCGTGCTGCAAAATGTCTACGCTGAGAGCATGGTTCATGCAGCATTGCCCAAGGCAAAGGTCGCCCAATACGATTCCCCAGATCTGATGTATCAGGCACTCAATTCGGGTCGTGCCGACGCCGCTGCAACAGACCAATCATCGATCTCTTGGTTCATCAAACAGAACCCGGGGCAATATAACGATGCCGGCTACGGCTGGAATCCACAGACGTACGCATGTGCAGTGAAACGCGGTGATCAGGACTGGTTGAATTTCGTCAATACAGCATTGCATGAAGCCATGACGGGGGTGGAGTTCGATACCTACGCCGCTTCCTACAAAACCTGGTTTGGATCTGAGCTCACACCGCCCAAAATCGGTTTCCCCGTTGAGTTCAAATAATCTCTGCGTGGCCTGACCAGCAGTACCTGCAACTGCCCCTCTGTGGTCCCGGCAACAGCGGTCGGGTTTATAGAGGGGCAGCAGACACAAGTTTTGTGCCCATAACCAAGCTAAAGAAAATACGCCATGGATTATGTTTTGAATTTTTCTGTCGTGTGGCGAAGCTTCGACAATCTGCTGGGCGGACTGGGTCTCAGTCTGCTACTGGCACTCAGTTCTATCTTGATCGGCATCGTGTTAGGGCTCGTGGCGAGCTTCGCGCTTGTTTCACCCTTAGGTATTGCGCGCAAACTGGCGGGCTTTTACGTCACTGTCATTCGTAATACACCCTTGCTGGTGCTGGTGTTGTTCGTTTATTTTGCGCTGCCGGATCTCGGCATTCGACTAGACGATATCGAATCATTCGTCGCCACCCTGGCTATCTATTCTGGAGGTTACCTGGCCGAAGTGTTTCGTGCCGGGCTTCTCTCGGTTCCCAAAGGCTTGAGTGAGGCGGGCATGGCGATTGGGCTCACCAAGATGCAAATTCGTCTATCGATCATCATGCCGATCATGTTCCGCAATGTGCTGCCGGCACTCGGCAGTACGGTGATCTCCTTGTTCAAAGACACCTCGCTTGCTGCGGCAATTGCTGTTCCCGAGCTGACGTTCCAGGCGCGCAAGATCAATGTTGAGAGCTTTCGCGTTGTTGAGACCTGGATTGTTGCCAGCCTGATTTACGTTTGTACTTGCGCCATCCTCGCCATGCTATTCAGGCGCATGGAACAGCGTCTTAACATTCCCAGGTGAGCGACATGGATTTCACGTTTACGCAATTTCTGCATGAGCTCTGGATTGCCCGCATCCCGATTCTGGAAGGACTCGGCGTCACCGTGGCAGCGTCGGCTTTGGCCATTCTGGTCGGATCAATTCTGGGGATTGGCGTTGGCTTGGCATTGACCTATGGTGCGCCACCCCTGCGCTGGTTGGTTCGGGCTTATACCGACTTCATCCGGGGTACTCCTGTGCTGGTCCTGGTGCTGGCCAGCTACTACATTCTGGGCGCGGCTGGCGTTCAACTTAGTCCCTTCCAGGCAGGTGTCCTGGCACTTTCGGTGTTTTGCAGCTCACATGTGGGCGAAATCGTGCGTGGGGCCTTGCAGGCGATTCCCGCTGGTCAGATCGAGGCTGCCAAGGCCATTGGCTTGACTTTTCCTCAGACCTTCCTTTACGTGCTGATGCCGCTGGCAATTCGACAAATCTTGCCGACCTGGGTCAACACGGCAGCTGAGATGGTCAAGGCTTCGACCTTGTTGTCCATCATCGGCGTAGGGGACTTGCTGTTGGCTTCACAAGAGACGATTTCGCGCACCTTCATGAGCTTGCATTTTTATTTCTTTGCAGGGTTCCTCTACTTCACGGTCAATTACGCCATTGAACATTTCGGGCGATACGTGGAGCGGAAAACTCAAATTCCATCATAAGGAGCGTCGCAGATGGCGAGCAACATTCTTGAAATCCAGAACCTGCATAAGCGATTTGGCGCGGTCGAGGTTCTGAAGGGCATTGACTGTGTCATGAAACAGGGCGATGTCGTGTGTGTGATCGGTTCCAGCGGTTCGGGCAAGACCACCATGCTGCGATGCATCAATATGCTGGAGGACTTTAACGAGGGAACCATCCGGATTGACGGTCAAGAAATAGGCTACGAGAGCCGCAATGGCGTCCGTCGGCGCAAAAGCGAAAAGGAAATTTCCAGGCAACGTGCGCTTACCGGGATGGCCTTTCAGCAGTTCAATCTGTTCCCTCATATGACGGCGACCGAGAACATCATGCTGGGCCTCATCAAAGTCAAAAACATGCATCGGGATCAGGCCTATGTCATTGCAGAAAAATGGCTCGACAGGGTCGGTCTTCTTGAGCGGCGCGATTATTATCCTGGCCAATTGTCAGGTGGACAGCAACAGCGGGTAGCAATTGCCCGTGCCATCGCGATGAGCCCAAAGCTCATGCTTTTTGACGAGGTAACGTCCGCGCTCGATCCAGAGCTGGTGAACGAGGTACTCCTGGTCATCAAGGATCTTGCGCGCGAAGGCATGACGATGCTCCTGGTTACCCATGAAATGCGGTTTGCCTTTGAGGTATCGAGTCGCGTGATCTTCATGAACCAAGGCATGATTGGCGAAGAAGGCGATCCTAAAGAGATGTTTCTCAACCCGAAAACCGAGCGCCTGGCCGAGTTCCTGAAGAGCTCAAAATTCAACTGATCACGAAGGAAACAGAAAATGACGATCGTACGATACGGCACAGGTGGAATAGGCGCTGGGGGACAGGCATTACCCTTTGCCAGAGCTGTCGAAGCGGATGGCTGGTTGCATGTTTCGGGCCAGGTTGCCATGCAACAAGGCGAAATAATCAGTGGCGGTATCATTCCTGAATCCCGCAAGGCAATCGAGAATCTCATTGCGATTCTTACCGAGGCTGGGTACTGCGTCGAGGATGTGGTGAGAGTGGGCGTCTGGCTGGATGATCCACGTGACTTCGGGACTTTCAACAAGGTATACAGCGATTATTTCGGTAAAAATCCACCTGCGCGCGCCTGCGTTCAAGCGCGAATGATGGTCGATTGCAAGATTGAAATCGATTGCATCGCCTTCAAGCGCAAGGTCGACAGGACTGCTGCTTAAGGTGCTGCCGTTCTCAATAATCTCAATTTCTATTTTCTTTTCAAAAGCAAGACATGACCGTTGATAAACAGGTTGAACCTATTCGGCGGACTCGAGGGCTGGATCGCGCGTTTGAGATCCTTGATTTCTTCCGTGCAAAGCGCAAGCCGATGCTTCCGAACGAAATTGCTGCGCATATTGGTGCTCCCCGGTCTTCAGTTTATGAATTGGTGAATTTGCTTCTCAAGCATGGTGCACTGGAATATCGCGGCGACGACGGCCGGGTATTCTTGGGCCGCAAGCTTTACTTTCTCTACAACGCGTATGCTGAACAGTTCGATCCGATGCGGGAATGCGAATCGGCACTGGTCCGCGTCACGGAAGAAACACGGGAGACGTCCCAGCTTTGCATGCTTGACGGCAATAAATACACGGTTGCGCTAATGAAGGAGGGCATACGACCCTTCCGCATTTCATCAAATGTTGGTGAGGCGTTGCCCATTCCATGGACGGCCTCCGGACGCTTGTTGGTCTCTCATATGTCAGACAAGGAAATACGGGAGTTCATCCCTGTTGAGGACTTCAAGTTGCCAAACGGAGATTGGCTCGATTCGGAAGTATTCATTCAACAGGCACGAGAAGCCACCGCAGCCGGTTACTTCACTTTTGACAGCATCGTTGACAGTTTTACGCATTGCTTTGCTGCACCTGTCTACCAAAAAGGCAACGATTGCATTGCCACGCTTTGCATAGTTGCGCCTCGGGATGACGGTCTTCACAAAAAAAAGGAATACATCCAAAGTCTGACAAGTATTGCGAATGACTTGTCTCAGCGACTCAAAATTTTATGATGAACTCAGGCTTTCTTATGCCATCTTCGCAAAGTGCGATCCATATTTGACAGTATGGACTACGACGCGAGCAGTGCGGCCTACCGCTTGCCATCCATCCCAAGTCCAATCTATGCCCCAAGCGGCTGCGTTATTCGCGCCCGCTGCCCCAACGCCACCAGCACCTGTGCACAAACCATTCCGCGGCTTGAAGAAGTTTCAGCCACTTCGGAAGTCGCCAGCACCACATCCAGCGACCACTGCCTAGCCTGTCGCTTCTGGAATGAGCAATGAACCAAGTCTTACAACATGCCTCGCTTCAAACCGACTGCGATCCAGTTTCAAGTCGTCTTTTGGAGCTGGGCATCGTGCTACCACCCGCCCCAAAGCCGATCGCAAACTTCATCACTGCCCGCTTAATTGACAATATGCTTTACTTGTCAGGTCAAGGCCCGCGGCATGCCAATGGCTTATTAGAGCGCGGTAAAGTAGGGCAAGATGTAAGCGTGGAACAGGCCTACCAGCACGCCAGACTCACCGCACTCAACCTCTTGGCGGTTGCAAAAGACAAACTTGGCAACTTGGATCGTGTCCGTTACGTTGTCAAACTTTTGGGCTTGGTTAATGCTGTCCCCGATTTTGAAGACCACCCGCGCGTTATCAATGGCTGCTCTGACCTCTTTGTTGAGATTTTTGGTGAAGAAATTGGTCGTGGCGCACGCTCGGCTATGGGCATGGGCTCTCTGCCTGATAACCAAACGGTGGAAATTGAAGCTATTTTTGCAGTCCACCCTGCTTAGCATTGCGTTTGAATTTTTATTTTTGATTCCTCAATCATTCCATGACGAACTCAAACATCCCTGCGCCAACCGACCAAAGCCCACTTGAAGAATTAGGGCTAAGAGAAGTCATCAATGTCAATGGCACCATGACCTCACTCGGTGCGTCCCTCGGACTGGCTGAGGTGGGGCAAGCCATGCAGCGCATCTTGCCCCACTTCGTGGAAGTGGATGCCCTACAGCGCAAAGCGGGCGAGCAAATCGCAAAGAGCACTGGCGCTGAGTCCGGTTACATAACCGCTTCCAGCGCCGCAGCGCTCACGCTATCGGTCGCCGCTTGTATGGCGGGTAGATCTCTAGCCAACGTGGAGCAGTTACCCGACACCACAGGTATGCGATCTGAAGTGCTGTTGCAAATGGGTCATGCCATCCATTACGGCGCACCGGTCGAGCAAGGCCTCCGCCTGAGCGGCGCCAAGGTGCGCCTCGTTGGTTCCTCCACACTGGTCGAGCCCTATCAGTTAGAAGCCGCAATTACCGAGCGCACTGCCTGTGCCATGTACGTGGTGTCACACCATGTGGTGAACTACGGTCAAATTGCGCTGCCCGTCTTTATTGAAATTTGCCGTGCCAAATGTGTACCTGTCATCGTTGATGCAGCTTCCGAATACGACCTGCGCTGCTTTATCAAAGCAGGAGCGGACGTTGTCATTTACTCAGCGCATAAGTTTTTAAGCGGCCCGACCGCGGGGATAGTGGCAGGTAACGAAACAATAATTTCCAGCATGCTGTTGCAAAACAAAGGCATTGGTCGCGGCTTCAAAGTTGGCAAGGAAAGCATTTATGGCGCTTTGGTCGCCTTGCAAATGTGGGAAGGCCGAGACCACGCCGCCATCCGAGCAAAAGAAGAATCAGTCCTGGCTCTTTGGCAAGGGGCGCTGAAAAATCGCAAAGGCATCACCGCTTGGCCCGAAGACGACCCCACAGGAAACCCGTTGCGCCGCCTGCGCGTCCAAGTCAACCCAGAGCTCGCAGGCACCAGCGCAACCGCCTTCGTCAAAGCACTCGCGGCCTTCACCCCACCGATCATCGCCCGTAACCACGAAGAAGAGTTAGGCTATTTCTACCTCGACCCGTGCAACCTCAAAGAGAGCCAGGCGCAAGTCGTGGCCGATGCCTTGAATCAACTATCAAAACCATAAAATCAGATTGCGGTTGACCTGCCGGGTGAGGGATTACTGCGAGAAGAGAAAGGTTTTTTGCTTAATCCAAACTCTGACCAAAGTCGTCACGCTGGCCTTGTAGTGGTTGAATAGCCGACACATGTCTGCTGCTGCACCGGGTTGCCGCCGCGTTTCAGGAAGCGCCCGGCACGTGCGCCGGTGCCGCGCTGCCCGGCGGTGTAACTCAGGACCCCATTGACCCAAACCTGCTCGATACCGGCACTGTATTGCATGGGCTTCTCGAAACTCGCCAGATCTTTGACCAGCTTCGGGTCAAAGACCACGATATCGGCACTGTGACCTACGCGCAGGGTGCCACGTCCGTCCAGATTGAAGCGCCGCGCCGACAAGCCCGTCATTTTGTGAATGGCCTGCTCCAGTTGCAGCACTCCTTTTTCACGCCAGTAACTCGCCAGCACGCGCGGGAACGTGCCCCACAGGCGCGGGTGCGGCCGCTCATCGTGCGGCAAACCGTCAGAGCCGATCATGGACAGCGGGTGGGCGATGACACGTTCCACGTCGTCTTCGCGCATTTGAAAGTAGCAGGCCCCTCCCGGCATCAGGCGACGGCAGGCCTCCTGCTGCGGCAAGCCCCAGTCACGGGCAATGTCGGCAAGGTAGCGCCCCGCCATCTCGGGATGGGTCGAACTGCCGGTGATCAGGATGTCGATCACGCCGTCCACCAGATCTTCGCGCAAGACCGTTGACCCCGCGGTGTAGGGGTAAACGTCCATGCCAATCTCCTGCTCCCGGGCCAAGGCCTCGATCAGCGGCAGGGTCTCGCGGGTGCGCCCCCAGTTGGCCGGCCCGGCGCATTTGTGGTGCGACAACACCAGCGGCAACCCCGCCTGCCGCGCGGTCAACGCCGCCTCCTGCAAGGCCGGCAAAATGGCGGCCATCTCATCGCGGATGTGGGTGGCATAAATGCCGCCAGCGCGTGCTGCGGCGCAGGCCAAGGCGGTCAATTCGGTCAGGTCGGCCGCAAACGCTTCCTGGTAAAAAACACCGGAGGACAAGCCCAGCGCGCCCGCCGCCATGGCCTGCTCCAAGTCCGCCACCATCGCCGCCAGTTCATCGGCCTGCGCAGGCCGATCGAGTTGTTTCATGTGGCACATGCGCAGCGTGGTGTGCCCCACCAGTGCCGCCACATTGACCCCCGGCTGGATGGCATCGATGGCCTGCGCATACGCCTCGATACCGCCAAACCGAAATTGTCGGCGTCCGAGCAGGGACAAGGGTGCCGGTGGCTCGGTGGTCATCATGGGCACCAGCGAGATGCCGCAATTGCCGGTCACCACGGTGGTGACCCCTTGCGACAGTTTGGGCAGCATGTCGGGAGCGTCCAGCACGGCCGCATCGTCATGGGTGTGGACATCGATGAAGCCTGGCGCAATCACTTTGCCGCTGCAGTCGAATTCATCCAGCGGCAGTGTGAACCGGGCCAGTACCTCGGCCCCGATCTGGCCGGGCGCGGCCATGGCCACAATCTGGTTGTCAAACATCAGCAGGTCACCGCGCCAGGCCGGGGTGTTGTCGCCGGCGACAATCAGTCCGTTTTTCAGTAATGTTGCAGCTGTCATGTCAGGTCAGGTCGATCAGGGGGTGTTGTGAGGGGGGTGAAGCGGGTCCGCCTGACTCGCTTCAAAGTCGGGCGTGCCTGCATACTCGGCGCTGTCAAAACCATGCCGCTGCAGCAATTGTTTGAACTGTTGCAGCCCGAAGGCCACCTGCGGGCCCAGCCGTTGCGCCAGGCGCACCATCAAAATCTCGATCACCAGCAAATGGGCCAGATAGGCTTCAGTCCCGACACGCATGACCGCATCGGGCGGAACGGAAATCCCCAGCACCAGGTCAGCAATTTTGGCCAACGGGGTATCGGGTTGTGTCATGGCAATCACCGTGGTCCCCTGGGCGCGCGCGAACTTGGCCGCTTCCAGCGTGTAGGGCATGCGCCCCACATGCGAGATGACAAAGGCCACACCGTCCGCACCGAGGGTACTGGCCGAGACCAATTGCTGGTGGGCATCAAAAATCGCATTGGACGGACGGCCCAGGCGAAACAGGCGACTTTGCAGCTCATTGGCCATGAAGGTCGAAGCAGCCCCCACCGAATAACAGTCAATGCGCCGGGCCCGCGCCAATTTTTCGGCCACGCGGTCGATCATGTCCGTGTCGAGGCGACGACCCAGTTCACTGAGCGAAGCCACGGCCGCCTGGATGATCTTGCTGGACACTTGCTGGACGGTGTCGTCGTCGGCAACGCTGCGGTGCAGGTGCGAACCCGAAACGGCCAGATCCTGCGCCAAAGCCAGCATGAAATCGCGCACCGAGTCATAAGCAAAGCTGCGACAGGTGCGAACCACGGTCGGCATGGACACGCGGGCTTGCAGGGCCAGTTGCGCCACTGTGGCACGGGCGGCCCCCTGGGGATCAGCCAGGATCACATGCACCACTTTGCCTTGGGCCGCTGGCAGCTCCGGCAGCCTCACAAGCATCTGCTGCAGCAAGCCTTGGGTCGAAGTCATCATGGACAAACGCGTCAAAACCGGGTGGCCACCGCGCCGGTGATGGCGCCGTCTTCTTCCACCAGGGGCAACCAGCGCCATTTGTCAAACGTGGTGCAGGGGTGGGAAATCCCCAGGCTGACGCGGTCGCCGACTTGCGGCATCAAGCCTGCCGGGTCGAACCTCAGGTAAGCGTGCTGGTCATTGAGGGCGCTGATTTTCCAATCGGCAGGAACGGCATTGGCCTGTCGGCTGGCGCGCGCCGCATGGCGCTGCGGCAAAGGCATTTCGAGGTCATAGGACACATCGCGCCGACCGCAGGTGAGCAACGCCAGACCGGGCTCGGGCACAGACTGCACCATGGCCCAGACCTCCAGCGCCGGCCGCAGCGACGCGTCGAGTCCTTCACGTTGCTCCACCAGCCGCAAAAAGCGCGCATAGTTGCCATGGTCATGCGTGATGTAGCACCCCGAGCGCAGCACGCCCAGCATCGGGCGTTGCAAGTCTTGCAGGCGCAGCAACGGGATCACCAGGTCAAACACCGCAGAGCCGCCTGCGGTGATCAGCAGTTCGTCGCCTTCAAACAGGTTTTGCTGATCACAGGCCTTGACCACTTCAGTCACCCGGTGCACCAGGGCCGTGACTTCACGCGCGTCGTGCGCGCTGTCACAAGTCGCCACGCCACCTTCGTAACATTCAATACCGCCAAAGCGAACGGCCGGGGACGCCGCTATTTTTTGTGCCAGATGCAGCGCCTCCGCCAGGGTGCGGCAACCGGTGCGCTGACCGGGAATGCCCATCTCCAGCAGAACATCAAAAGGCGTCGTGGCAGCGCGGCGGTCGGCCCAGTCTTCAATCAGGGCCAGTTGCGCCACGGAGTCCACCAAAAACCAGACGCGCAAGTCCGGGTGGCGGGCCAGCAAGGTGGCCAGCGCGTCAAAATCGGCATCACACACCACCTGGTTGGCCACGATGATGCGGCGCGCCCCGGCCTCGACGCCCACGGCCATCTGGTACAGGGTGGCAAAACTCATGCCCCAGGCCCCGCCCGCCAACTGCATCTGAAACAGCTGGGGCGACATGGTGGTCTTGCCGTGCGGTGCCAATGCCACACCTTTGCGCTTGGCATAGTCCTGCATCCAGGCCACGTTGTGGCGCAAGGCGCTGCGATGGATGACAGCCAAAGGAAATGGCAGGTCGTCAGCCAGCAGGTTCCAGCCCTTGCTCGCCAGTTCACTGGCCCGGCACGGCGTGGCATTGAAGGGGTAGCTCTTGTAGCTGTGGTCGAGGGTGAAATCTGGTGTCATGGTGTACTCGCAAGGTCATTGCGCCAGCAGGCGTTCCAGTGGCCAGGCCGCACTTCGCGCAAGGGCGTCTCGGTACTGGCACAAAGATCAATCGCATGCGGACAGCGGGTTCGGAAAACACAGCCCGACGGCGGATGGGCGGGGCTGGGCACATCGCCGTGCAACAGGGGGATGTCGCGCCGCTGGGCCGGATCGGGGATCGGGGCTGCGGCCAGCAAGGCCTGGGTATAAGGGTGCTGGGGCTGCGCGTACAGGGCTGCCGTGGGCGCGATCTCCATGACCCGGCCCAGGTACAGCACCACCACACGGTCACACAGGTACTCCACCACGTCGAGGTCATGGGAAATGAACAGCATCGTGAGCTGGAGCTGATCCTTGAGTTCCCCCAGCAAGTTCACCACCTGCGCCTGGATGGAGACATCCAGCGCCGACAAAGGTTCGTCAGCCACGATGAAATTGGGTTCCACCGCCAGCGCCCGGGCAATGCCGATGCGCTGACGTTGCCCGCCTGAGAATTCATGCGGAAAACGTTCGGCGTGTTCCGCACGCAACCCTACCTGTTCCAGCAAGGCATGAACACGCGGCAGGCGCAGGGCGCCTTTGGCCAGCCCATGGGTGTCGAGCGCTTCGGCCAGCACCTGGCGAATCCGCATGCGGGGGTTGAGACTGGCGTAGGGGTCCTGAAAAATGATCTGGATCTTCGAGCGCAGTGGACGGTACTGTGCTTGTGACAGGGCGGCCAGATCAACGGCCTGGCCGTCACCCAGGTGCGCCTGGTCCCGGTAAAACATCTGCCCGGCCGTCGGGTCCAGCAGGCGCGTCAGCAAACGGCCAATGGTGCTTTTGCCCGAACCCGACTCGCCCACCAGCCCCAGGGTTTCGCCGCGAACAATCTTGAAACTGACCTCATCGACCGCACGCACCGGGTGACGGCCCGCACCGAAATACTTGCTCAAGCCCTGGACGTCCAGCAGGATATCTGTATCTGGCGTGCTCATGCAGCCACCTCGCGCGCTGCATCAGACTGAACCCGGACACAGCGCACACTGAGCCGGTCCCCCTGCGTGACCAGGGGTGGCATTTTGGCATCGCAGACCGGCTCGCGCTCAGCGCAACGCGGTGCAAAGGCGCAGCCCGCAGGCGGATCAAACGGGCTGGACACCTGGCCAGGAATGGCGACCAGACGCGGCCGCCGCCCCAGGCTGCTACCACTTTCCAGCGCACGACGCCGCGCCACACCCGGCAGGCAGGCCAGCAAACCACGCGTGTACGGGTGCTGGGGCTGGACAAAGAGCGTCTGCACGGGGGCGGTTTCGACCACACGCCCGGCGTACATCACCGCCACCGTGTCGGCGTATTGCGCCACCACCGCCAGGTTGTGGGTGATGAACAGCAAGCTCATGCGGGTTTCTTTCAACAGGCGGCCCATCAAGGCCAATATTTGCGCCTGAATCGTGACGTCGAGTGCCGTGGTGGGTTCATCGGCAATCAGCAGGGTCGGGTTGCAGGCCACCGCCAGCGCAATCATGACCCGCTGGCGCATGCCGCCGGAAAGTTGGTGCGGGTATTCGCGCAGGCGGCGAGCAGCTGCCGGAATTTCGACAAGTTCGAGCATGCGCAGCGCGTGCGCCAGCGCAGCGGTGCGGTCCATTTTCAGATGCAAACGGGCCGATTCTGCAATCTGCTCGCCCACCGTCAGCACCGGGTTCAGGCTGGTCATGGGCTCCTGGAAAATCATCGCCATCTCATTGCCGCGCAGTTGGCGCAAGTCATCCTCGGGCAGCGCCAACAGGTTGACGCGTTGCCCATCGCGGCGCACAAACCAGGCTTCACCATCGACACGGGCCTGCGAGGTCTTGGCATGCAGGCCCATCAACGTGAGGCTGGTCACTGACTTGCCCGAGCCCGACTCACCGACCAGCGCCAGGGTCTCGCCCGGCGCAATATGAAAAGACACATCCGCCACGCTTTGAATGCGTCCGGCGTCAGTCGCAAAAGAAGTGGACAGGCCGCGCACGTCCAGGCGCGGCGCCAGGTGGGTATCAAGACTCATACGGCCTTTTTCAATTTGGGGTCAAGCAGGTCGCGCACACCATCACCGAGCATTTGCAGCGACACCGCGGTCAGCACAATCGCCACGCCCGGACACAAGATGGTCCAGAAGGCCCGGTCGGAATATTCCAGGCTGCCGGCAATCATGGTGCCCCAGGTCGGAATGTCCGGAGGCACACCCACTCCCAGAAAAGACAAGCCTGCCTCCGCCAGAATGGCATAGGCAAAGATGAAGGTGACCTGCACCAGCACCGGTGACATCAGGTTAGGCAGGATGTGCGACCACAAAATGCGGGGAGTGCGCACGCCCAGGGCGCGCGCGGCATCGACAAACAGCAGCTCACGCAGCACCAGCGTGGCCGCGCGCACCACCCGCGCCACCCGCGGCGTGTAGACAATGACCAGTGCCAGCATCACATTCCAGAGGGACACCCCAAGAATCGACACCAGGGCAATGCCCAGCAGGATGTCAGGGAAGGACATCATGGCATCCACCACACGCATCAAGGGCGCATCGAGTCGCCGGAAAAAACCGGCCAGAACCCCCATCAAGGTCCCGAGCAAAACAGCCCCGGTGGCGGTGACAAAACCGATCAACAGCGAATAACGGGCCCCGTGCACAATGCGCAGCATGACGTCACGCCCCAACTCGTCGGTTCCAGCCCAGTGCGCCGAGGAAGGTGCAAACAGGCGTTCCTGCACATTGATGGCATTCGGGTCGGCATCCGACAGCCAGGGGTAGACGGTGGCCACCACCACCACCAGGCTCAGCAGGAGGGCCGCCATGAGCACGACTTTGCGCGCAAAAAGGCGACGCAAGACAGGTGCCATCAGCGGAAACCGCCGGCTCAGAAATCCTGCGGCAGGACTCATGATCCGCCCCCCAGTCGGATCCGCGGATCCACCAGCGTGTAGAGCAAATCAATCAGTAAGTTGATCAGCACGTAAATGCTTGCAATCACGAGCAAAGTGCCCTGGATCACCGGATAGTCCCGGCGCAGCACGGCGCGCACCACCAGATTGCCGACACCGGGCAGGTTGAAAACGGTTTCGGTGACGACGGTACCGCCAATCATCAGCGCCATGGTCAAGCCGAGCACGGTGATGATCGGCACCAGCGCATTGCGCAGCACATGTTTGAACATCACCACCCGCTCCGGCAAACCCTTGGCCCGTGCGGTGCGAACAAAGTCCTCGCCCAGAATGTCCAACATGGAAGCGCGCGTGAAACGGATGATGAGGGCCGAGTTCAGCAGCCCCAACACCGACGCAGGCAGGATCAGGTGGTACAGGCGAGCGCCCAGACCCATGCCCGGATCGCCATAACCGGACGCCGGAAACCAGCCCAGGTAAACGGCAAAAAACTGGATCAGGATCAGGC
>JBASJO010000378.1:0-5580 GCA_049655365.1 Rhodoferax sp.
CGCAACGTGAGCTGCGCGAGGAAACTGGTTTTAGTGCCAGCCAGTGGGCCCATGCCGGGGTATTGCACCCGCTCATCGCTTATTCCACAGAATTCATTGACATCTGGTTTGCCCGTGGCCTGCAGATGGGGCAGCGCAGTCTCGACGAGGGCGAGTTTCTGGATGTGTTCACGGCCACGCCCGTCGAGTTGCTCGACTGGTGCCGTCAGGGTCTGGTGACCGACGGAAAGACGCTCACCGCCGCACTGTGGCTGCAGAACGTGATCTCGGGCGCGTGGTCGCTTGACTGGCGCGAAGTGGTCTGATCTGGATGTGGCCTGATTGCACAGGTCATGTGATTCTTGCATATGTAGATGAATCGGGCAGCAGGCTGCCCCATGACTTCGCTTTGTCTTCCTAGAATCAGCCGTGTCCAAAGCCATTAACTGGAGACCTGCATGACCCATGCCGCCCTTGCTGACCTGCGCACCTATACCCTGGAAAACGCCGGTACAGCCGCCCCCGTGCTGGCTGACTTCGTGTCAGCCTACTTTGACAATACAGATCCTGATGAATTGCAGCAACGTGGTTCAGCCACACTGCTGGCGCTGGCCGCGGCGCACTGGCACTTGCTGGACGCTTCGCCCAATGTCGCTGGCGAGCGTATTCGCGTGTACAACCCGACGTTGGCCGAGGACGGTTTTGACAGTGAGCAGACGGTCATTCAGATTGTTCACGATGACATGCCCTTTCTGGTGGACTCGGTCACCATGGTGATCAATCGCAGTGGCCGCATGGTGCACTGGATTGTTCACCCGCTGCTGGCGCTTGAGCGCGATGCCGATGGCAAGGTCGCCAAAGCCCTTTTGGCCCGGCAGGACGCAGGCCACAAGCAAGCTATTTCCTCGCTGATTCTGGTCGAGTGCGACCGTATTTTGCTGGCGGCTGACCGCGACCGTCTCGCTGCCGAGTTGGCGCAAGTGTTGCGTGACGTCAGCGCCGCGGTCACCGACTGGGCGCCCATGCTGGCGCACTTGCAAGCGGTGCGGGAGGCCTCCGCCAGTTCGCCCTTGTCGGCCAAGGGGCAACAGGAGGGGCTGGAATTTCTGCGCTGGCTTGAGTCGCAGCATTTCACTTTTTTGGGCGCACGCGACTACCAGTTGCTGCGCGAGGAGGATGGTGTCAAGCTGGTCGCCGTGCCTGAGTCAGGTTTGGGCATTTTGCGCGGTGAGCCCAAAACACCCGTCAGCCGGCTGCCTTTGGATGCGCTCGAGTTTCTCGATTCCGACCAGTTGGTGCTGGTGACCAAGGCCATGACGCGCGCCACCGTGCACCGCCCGGCATGGCTGGATTGTCTGACGGTCAAACGTTTCGATGACGCCGGCAAGGTGATGGGTGAAGCACGTTTTCTTGGGCTTTACACGTCCAAGGCCTACGCGGCTGCGGTGGCTGATATTCCGCAAATCCGGCGCCGCGCAGCCGATGTGATGGCCGCTGTGGGCGTGCTGCCCGAAAGCCATGCGGCCAAGTCGCTGCAGACCATTCTGAACACCTACCCGCGCGACGAGCTGTTCCAGGTCGACACCGCCACGCTGACCGAGCATGCGCTGGGCATCTTGCGCCTGCAGGAGCGTCAGCGGGTGCGGGTATTCCTGCGCCGCGACCCCTTTGGCCGTTTCACGTCGGTGCAGGTCTTTGTGCCGCGAGACCGTTACAACACCGAGCTGCGCTCCAAAATCGGTCATGAACTCAGCCGGGCGCTGGATGGCCAGTCGATCGAGTTCACCCCAACGCTCACAGACAGCCCACTGGCCCGCATCCACTACACCGTGCGTGCCCGCCAACAGGCACCGCGCAACGTTGACGTGTCGGCGCTTGAGCTTCGCATTGCCCAGTTGTCGCAGCGCTGGGAAGATGATTGCAAGCAAGCCCTGCTGCACATTCATGGCGAGAGCCAGGGCCTGGCTTTGGCGGCGCGCTTTGCCGACAATTTTCCGGCGGCTTACCAGGAAGACTTTTCTGGCCGCATGGCTGCCGACGACGTGCAGGTGCTGGCCACCCTGTCGGCCGAGCGGCCCATGGCGGTGCGGCTGTACCGTCCGCTCGACAGTGCGCCCGGCATGGTGCGTTTCAAGATTTTCAGCCGTACCAAGGTCGCGCTGTCCGACTCGCTGCCGGTGCTGGAACGCATGGGTGCCCGTGTGCTCGACGAGCATCCCTACCAGTTGCGCCCGGCGGCGTCGGGTGCCGCTGCCACTGAGGACTGGATCCACGACCTGGGTCTGCAACTGCCGCCCGAGATCGATTTCGCTTTGGTACGCGAGCGTTTTGAGAGCTTGTTTGTGCAGGTCTGGTGCAAGACACTTGAAAGCGACGACCTCAACAAACTGGTGTTGGTGACTACGCTCGATGCCCGCGCCATCGCCGTGTTGCGGGCTTACACCCGTTACTTTACCCAGCTCAATTTTCCTTATAGCCAGAGCTATCTGGAGGCGGCCCTGTACAAGAACGCCGCGTCGGCACAAGCCCTTGTCGAGTTGTTTGTGGCCCGCTTCGATCCAGCCAAGGGGCAGGATCGCGATGCGCTGCAGGCCACCGTGGGTGCCACCCTTGACGCGCAATTGAGCGCTGTGGCCAGCCTCGATGAGGACCGCATCCTGCGCCAGTACCACCGCAGCATCCTCGCCACCGTGCGCACCAACGTGTGGCAAACCACGCCTGCCGGTGACTACAAGCCTTGCATGAGCTTCAAGTTCAGGTCGCATGACGTGCCCGGCATGCCCGCACCCATGCCATTGTTTGAAATCTGGGTGTATTCGCCGCGCGTCGAAGCCATCCACCTGCGCATGAACAAGGTGGCGCGTGGCGGCCTGCGCTGGTCGGACCGGCGCGAAGACTTCCGCACCGAGATTCTGGGCCTGGTCAAAGCGCAGCAGGTCAAAAACACCGTGATCGTGCCGGTCGGCTCCAAAGGTGGTTTCGTCCTGAAAAATCCGCCCGCTGCCGCTGAGCGCGAAGCCTATCTGGCTGAGGGTATTGCCTGCTACAAGCTGATGCTCTCAGGCATGCTGGATGTGACCGACAACCTGGTCAAGGGCGAGGTGGTGGCGCCCCACAACGTGGTGCGCCACGACGTGGACGACCCCTACCTGGTGGTGGCCGCAGACAAGGGCACCGCCAGTTTTTCCGACACGGCCAACAGCGTCTCGGCCGACTACAGCTTCTGGTTGGGTGACGCCTTCGCCTCGGGCGGCTCGGTGGGCTATGACCATAAAGAGATGGGTATCACCGCACGCGGTGCCTGGGAGTCGGCCAAGCGCCATTTCAGAGCCTTGTCGCACGACATCCAGACCACGCCGTTCACGGTGGTCGGCATTGGCGACATGTCGGGCGACGTGTTTGGCAATGGCATGTTGCTGTCGACGCAAATCAAGCTGGTGGCCGCGTTTGACCACCGGCACATTTTCATCGACCCCGCGCCGGATGTGGCGCGCAGTTTTGCCGAGCGCCAGCGCCTGTTCCACTTGCCGCGCTCCAGTTGGGACGACTATGACCGCAGCGTCATGTCCGAAGGCGGCGGCATTTACCTGCGCGCGGCCAAGTCGATCCACTTGTCTGCGGCAGCGCGTGAGGTGCTGGGCATCGAGGCGCAGGAGCTGTCGCCCAGCGACCTGATCCATGCCCTGCTGCAAGCCCCGGTCGACATGCTCTACAACGGCGGCATCGGCACCTATGTCAAGTCGTCCCAAGAGAGCCATGCGCAGGTGGGCGACAAGGCCAGTGACGCGTTCCGGGTGAATGGTGGGCAACTGCGCTGCAAGGTGCTGGTGGAAGGCGGCAACCTGGGCTGCACCCAACTCGGGCGCATCGAATTTGCCCAGGCTGGCGGCTTGATCTACACCGACGCCATCGACAACTCGGCCGGCGTCGATTGCTCCGACCACGAGGTCAACATCAAGATTTTGCTGGACCGCGTGGTGGAGGCCGGCGACCTCACGCTCAAGCAGCGCAATGACCTGCTGGCTTCGATGACGGAAGAGGTGGGGCACTTGGTGCTGGCTGACAACTATTACCAGTCCCAGGCGCTGGATGTGGCCTGCCACCGGCCCTTGTATGTGCTGGGCGGTCAGCAGCGCCTGATTCAATGGCTTGAAGGGGCAGGGCGCCTGAACCGGGCGATCGAGTTTTTGCCCAGCGACGAAGAATTTGTGCGCCGTCGCTCACTCAAACAAGGCTTGACGGCACCCGAAGGCGCGGTGGTGCTGGCCTACGCCAAGATGTCGGTGTTTGACGACTTGCTGGCCAGCAACTTGCCCGATGACCCGTATTTCAGCCGTGTCCTCAAGGCTTATTTCCCCAAGGCATTGAGCGAAAAATTTGCCGACGCCATCGACCAGCACCCGCTCAAGCGCGAGATCATTGCGACCTATGTGGCCAACACCGTGGTCAATCGCAGCGGTGCCACCTTTGTGAACTTTTTGGCGGCCGAAGCGGCTGCCAACACGGCGGATGTGGTGCGGGCCTACACGCTGGCGCGGGAAATTTTTGACCTGGAACCCCTGTGGGACCAGATCGACGCGCTCGACGGTGTGGTGGCCAGCAGCCTGCAGCTGGACCTGTTGGGCAAGCTCATCGCTATTGCACAGCGTGCCTCGCGCTGGATGCTGCGCGCGCGCTCCAAGGCCGCCGACCTGCCCACCTTGATCGCACGTTACCAACCCGGTGCCCGTGAGCTGCGTGCCAATCTGGAAAACTGGTTGCCCGCCAGTGCCTTGGCCAGCTGGGAACAGGCCACGCAGCAACTGGAGCAGGCGGGGGTGGAACCGGAGTTGGCGCGCAAGCTCAGCGCGCTGGAATTCATCTTCCCGGCGCTCGACCTGGTCGACCTGACCGAGCAGGCCAACACCACGCTGGCGCAGGCCGCGCAGACCTATTTTGGCGTCGAAAGCGTGCTTGGTTTGAGCGCCTGGCGTGCCCAGATCAACCGCCTGCCCACCGACAGCCTGTGGCAAACGCAAGCCCGGGGCAGCGCGCGCGAAGACGTGTATGCTATTGCCAACCAGATCAGCCTGAGCGTGCTGCAGCACTTTGACGGCGTGCCAACCTGGTCAGAGGCCCATGCCGCCAGCATCGAGCGCCTGTGCAAATTGCTGCGAACCATCAGCACGCAGGGGGCTGACCTGGCACCGGTGTCGGTGGCACTGCGCGAGTTGCGTCACTTGGCCTGACCCGCAAGGGTTCTCGTTGTTGAACTGCAATGCCGCCAGGTCGGCGTAGAGCCCACCGGCGGCCAGCAATTCGGCATGCGTGCCTTGTTCCACCACCCGGCCCTGGTCCAGCACCACGATGCGGTCGGCCTTGATGACGGTGGCCAAGCGGTGCGCAATGACCAGTGTGGTGCGCCCGCGCATGGCCGACTCCAAGGCGGCCTGCACCATGCGCTCACTTTCGGCGTCCAGCGCGCTGGTGGCTTCATCCAGCAGCAACAGTGGCGGATTTTTCAGCATGGCACGCGCAATGGCGATGCGCTGGCGCTGGCCGCCACTCAGACGCACGCCGCGCTCGCCCAGAAAAGTGTCATAGCCCTGGGGCAGGGCGCTG
>JBASJO010000379.1:0-5224 GCA_049655365.1 Rhodoferax sp.
GCCCAACGGTGCACGACGAGGGGCAGATGCCTTTCGGTGGCGTCAAATCATCTGGATGGGGACGCTTTGGTGGACAGGCGGCCGTCGCCGAATTCACCGACCTGCGCTGGATCACCATCGAAACCCAGCCCGGTCACTACCCGTTCTGACTGCGCCCTACTCAACCCGCGTGATCGACACCGGCTTGAAGCCCAGGTCGGCCACCTTGCCCTTGCGCGCACGCGCCGCGCGGGCGTTGTTGAGGCTGCGGATTTCCAGCGTCTCCTCACGCGCCTTGCCACCGCGGCCGATGCCCTCGATGCGCACGCTGCGGGTGTAGGCGGCCGCGCCGGCCAGCGAGTCCTTGGCCTCCAAATCCAGCAGCATCAGGCCACGCCCGCCATGGGTCATCGCCTTGAGTTCGCTGATCTCGAAGGTCAAAATGCGGCCGCCCGTGGAGGCGCAGGCCACATGCGTGGCCGGCGCGACGGCCGTGGCGGCATTGGCCACCAGCGAGGGCTGGCACAGGGTTTCTCCCTCGTTCACGGTGACAAAGGCCTTGCCCGCTTTTTGGCGCGAGACCATGTTGGCCACGGTGGCGGTAAATCCGTAAGCCGCCGAACTGCTCAACAACAGGGTCGCTTCCACCGGCCCGGCAAAGTAATACAGCAACTGGGTGCCCGCCTCCAGCTCAATCAGGCTGGTGATCGGCTGGCCGTCGCCGCGGCCGCCGGGCAGCAGTGCGACCGCCACTGAATAAACCCGGCCGTTGGAACCGAAGGCCAGCAGCGTATCAACGCTGCGGCACTCGAACGCGCCATACAGCGCATCGCCGGCCTTGAAGGTGTATTCCGGTGCGGCGGAGCCGTTGAGGCGGTCGCGCGCCCAGCCCTTTTGTGTGCGCACCCAGCCCTTCTGGCTCACCACCACGGTCACGGGTTCGTCCACCACTTTCACTTCGAGCACCACTTTTTTCTCGGCCTGGATCAGTGTGCGGCGTGCATCGGCAAAAGTCTTGGCGTCGGCCTCGATTTCCTTCACCATCAGGCGGCGCAGCGCAGCCGGGCTGCCCAGAATTTCTTCCAGCCTCTTCTGCTCCTCACGCAGACCGGCCAACTCCTGCTCGATCTTGATGGCCTCCAGCCTGGCCAACTGGCGCAGACGGATTTCAAGAATGTCCTCGGCCTGCCGCTCCGACAGGTTGAAGCGTGCGATCAAGGCCACCTTGGGCTCGTCGGCTTGGCGGATGATGGCGATCACCTCGTCGATGTTGAGCAGCACCAGCGCCCGGCCCTCCAGAATGTGAATGCGGTCCATCACCTTGGTCAGCCGGTGGCGGGTGCGCCGCTCGATGGTGGTTTGCCTGAACGCAATCCACTCGGTGACCATCTGGCGCAGCGACTTGAGTGTGGGCCGGCCATCGAGCCCGATCATGGTCAGGTTGATCGGGCTTGACGTTTCCAGGCTGGTATGCGCCAGCAGCGTGTTGATGAGCTCCTGCTGGCCGATCTTGCTGGTCTTGGGCTCACACACCAGGCGCACCGCCGCGTCCTTGCTGGACTCGTCGCGCACGCCGTCGAGCACCGACAGCACGGTGGCCTTGAGCTGATTTTGCTCCAGCGACAGGGCTTTCTTGCCGGCCTTGATCTTGGGGTTGGTCAGCTCCTCAATTTCTTCGAGCACACGCTGGGTGCTGACACCGGGCGGCAGCTCGGTCACCACCAGTTGCCACTGGCCGCGCGCCAGTTCTTCGATCTTCCAGCGCGCCCGGCATTTCAAGGAACCGCGCCCCGTGCGATAAGCCTCGGCAATCTCGGCGGCGCTGCTGATGATCTGGCCACCACCCGGAAAGTCGGGGCCGGGCAGCAAGGCGAACAACTCATCATCCGGCAGGTTCGGCGTCCTGATCAGTGCCACGCAGGCATCGGCCACCTCGCGCAGGTTGTGGCTCGGGATTTCGGTGGCCAAACCCACGGCAATGCCGCTGGCACCGTTGAGCAATGCAAAGGGCAGGCGCGCCGGCAGCTGGTTCGGCTCCTCGGTGGAGCCGTCGTAGTTGGGTGAAAAATCGACTGTGCCCTCGTCGATTTCGTCGAGCAACAGGCTGGTGATCTTGGCCAGCCGCGCCTCGGTGTAACGCATGGCGGCAGCGCCGTCGCCATCGCGACTGCCAAAGTTGCCCTGGCCGTCGATCAGCGGGTAACGCTGCGAAAAGTCCTGCGCCATGCGCACCAACGCATCGTAGGCGGCACTGTCGCCGTGCGGGTGGTACCGCCCCAGCACATCGCCCACCACGCGCGCACACTTGACCGGTTTGGCCCCGGTGTTGCCATTGGGGCCGCCAAAACCCAGGCCCATGCGGCTCATGGCGTACAAGATGCGCCGCTGCACGGGTTTTTGACCGTCGCACACGTCCGGCAGGGCTCGCCCCTTGACCACGCTCAATGCGTATTCGAGGTAAGCCTGCTGGGCGTAGGTGGCCAGGTTCAGCGCGTCGTCACCCTCGGGTTGGGCCGGGGGGGTCATCATGAGTTGATCTGTCATAGAAACCAATTTCCAAAAAATTCAAGAATTCACAACCGTCGTCATTTTTAACCCGCGAGGCAGGCCCTCTGGGCGGCTTCCTCATACTGGGGTACCAGAAATCGTCAGCCCCCCAGAGGGCCTGCCTCGCTGGTCGCATTGGTACATAAACCTCGCCAATCAAAACACCGCTCAAATTCCAGACTCCAGACTCCGGTTTTCGGCATTGAAACTTTGTTCAAGCACCCAACTATCAGCGCTGTGACTGGCAAGGGTGGTCACCGATTTCTGGTACCCCAGTATGAGGTGGCCGCCCTTGCCAGTCACGGCGCAGCGCGCACCACATCAAGCCTGCACCGTCACTCCTTGGCCCCGGACTTCCTGGATGCCGGATCAAGTCCGGCATGACAAAAAAGTATCAGAGGGCAATGTCAATGGTCTAAACATCAATCTCCACCGAATCCCCATGCAGTTCCATCAGCTCCCGGCGCGCTGCCGCCTCACCCTTGCCCATCAGCTTGGTCATGAGCTCGGAGGTTTGCAACACGCTCAAGCTGCCCAGATGCACCGGCAGCAGCCTGCGGGTATCGGGGTTCAGCGTGGTGTCCCACAACTGCTCGGCATTCATCTCACCCAGACCCTTGAAGCGGCTGATGGTCCAGGCGCCTTCGCGCACGCCTTCCTTGCGCAACTTGTCCAGAATGGCGGTGAGTTCGCCTTCGTCGAGCGCATAGGCCTTGGACGCGGGCTTTTTGCCGCGTGCCGGCGCATCCACGCGAAAGAGCGGCGGGCGGGCCACAAAGACATGACCGGTGTCGATCAGCTTGGGAAAATGCTTGAAAAACAAGGTTAGCAACAGCACCTGGATGTGCGAACCATCCACGTCAGCATCACTCAAAATGCAAATCTTGCCGTAGCGCAGGCCGCTCAGATCCGGGCTGTCATCCACACCATGCGGATCAACACCAATGGCCACGGCGATGTCGTGAATTTCGTTGTTGGCAAAAAGGCGGTCACGCTCGACTTCCCAGGTGTTCAGGACCTTGCCGCGCAAGGGCAGCACAGCCTGGCTTTCCTTGTTGCGCCCCATCTTGGCGCTGCCGCCCGCCGAATCGCCTTCGACCAGGAACACCTCGTTCTCTAAGATGTCGCGGCTCTCGCAGTCGGTCAGCTTGCCCGGCAGCACCGCCACGCCCGAGCCCTTGCGTTTTTCAACCTTCTGGCCCGCTTTCTGGCGGCTTTGCGCCGCCTTGATGGCGATCTCGGCCAGCTTCTTGCCGTATTCCACGTTCTGATTCAGCCACAGCTCCAGCGCCGGACGGACAAAACCCGACACCAGCCGCACCGCGTCGCGCGAGTTCAGGCGCTCCTTGATCTGGCCCTGAAACTGCGGGTCGAGCACCTTGGTGGACAGCACATAACTGGCGCGCGCAAAAACGTCGTCGGGCAGCAGCTTGACGCCCTTGGGCAGCAGCGAATGCATTTCGACAAAACTCTTGACCGCCGTGTACAGGCCATCGCGCAAGCCCGACTCGTGGGTGCCGCCGGCAGGGGTCGGGATTAGGTTGACATAACTTTCGCGCACCGGCTGACCGTCTTCGGTAAAAGCCACGCACCAGGCCGCGCCCTCGCCATCGGCAAAACTGTCGTTGTTGGCATCGGCAAAACCCTCGCCTTCAAACAGCGGAATGACGGGCTCGCCGGTCAGGGTTTGCGTCAGGTAATCGCGCAGGCCGCCCTTGAACAGCCAGGTCTGGGTCTCCTTGTTCTTCTCCTGAACCAAGGTGACCGAGACACCCGGCATCAGCACCGCCTTGCTGCGCAACAGGTGCTCCAGATGGGTCATTGGCAGCGCCATCGACTCGAAGTATTTGCCATCGGGCCAGACTCGCACCGTGGTGCCCGACTTGCGGTCGCACTCGCCGGCCGGACGCACGCTCAGGGGCTCGATCACGTCGCCACCGGCAAACACCAGGCGCGCCACCTGGCCTTCGCGGTAGGTGGTGGCCTCCAGTTTGAGCGACAAGGCGTTGGTCACGCTCACGCCCACACCATGCAAGCCACCGGAACAGCTGTAGGCGCCGCCCTGGCCCTTGTCGAACTTGCCGCCAGCGTGCAACTGGGTGAACACCAGCTCGATCACCGGCGCGTGCTCGGTGGGGTGCATGCCGAACGGGATACCACGGCCGTCGTCTTCGACGGTGATGGAGCCGTCAGCGTGCACGATGGTCTTGATCTTCTTGCCGTGCCCGGCCAGCGCTTCGTCGGCCGCGTTGTCGAGCACTTCCTGGATGATGTGCATCGGGCTGTCAGTGCGGGTGTACATGCCCGGACGCTGCTTGACCGGCTCCAGCCCTTTCAGGACACGGATCGAGTTTTCGGAATATTCGGGATTCTGGGTGGAAGGTTTGGTGGCCATAGCGGCGCATTGTAATCAGTCGGCACCCAGATAACTGGATACAAAAACAGTAATAACCATGATCGCGTGATCCTGCGAAATCATTGCTACATTTGTCACTGCTAGCGCTAGCCTGGCACAAGGTTGTCGTGTGCAAACCAAAAATAAATACACTCAGGTACAGCGACGGCAATGGAATCAGGAATGGTCAAGCAGCGGCTCACGCTGATGGAAGAACTCAAGGCGGCCAGCTTCGCGGCGCACGGCCAACTGCACTGCGCGCCTTTCTTTGTGGCGCTGGCGGCCGGCCAGTTGCCACTGGAA
>JBASJO010000380.1:0-2066 GCA_049655365.1 Rhodoferax sp.
CGTCAGAGCGTGACGAAGACTTGTCGCCCAGCGCGATGCTGCAGGTGATTCAGAAACTGCGCCTGCACCAGATTGAACTGGAAATGCAAAACAATGAACTTCGCCGTACCCAGGCGGCGCTCGACACCGCTCAAGTACCTTGCTTCGACTTTTATGACCTGGCGCCGGTGGGCTACCTCGCCGTCAGTGAGCAAGGGCTGATCCTGCACGCCAACCTCACCGCTGCGAGCCTGCTGGGCGTGGCCAGAAGCAAATTGGCCAAACAGGCGTTCAGCCGCTTCATTGACCGGCAGGACCAGGACCGCTTTTATCTGTTGCGCCAACAATTGCGTGAACCCGGCACAGCGCAATCGTGCGAATTGCACATGGTGAAGCACGATGGCAGCCGTTTTTTTGCCCAAATGGACGCCATCACCACGCACGGCGACGACGGCGCACCGGTGCTGCGGCTGGTGCTGGTCGACATCACGCGCTACAAAATTGCCCAGGACGCGCTGCGCATTGCGGCGGTCGCCTTTGAAGTCCAGGAGGCCATTGTGGTGATGGACAGCCAACGCCGGGTGTTGCGGGTCAACCGGGCCTTCACACACATCACCGGTTACAGCGAGCAGGAGGTGCTGGGGAAAACAACGGCCATTTTGAGGTCAAAACAGGAACCCGAAAGCTTTTATGAAGACGTCTGGCACGAGGCCGTGGAACACAAGTCACACCGTGGCACTCACAGGCTGCAACGCAAGAACGGTGAGGACTTTTTTGCCCGAGGGGCCTTAACCGCTGTCCTGAACGAACAAAACCACACCACGCACTATGTAATCACATTTTCTGATCAGACCTCGGCCATGGCGCAGAAACAGCAACGTCTGCAAGATGAAGCAAACCAGCGCGAGGCGCTGGTGCGCGAGGTGCATCACCGCATCAAAAACAACCTGCAAGGCATCGGTGGTCTGCTGCAGCAGTTTGCAATCCAAAAACCCGAGATTGCGGAACAGATGCAACTGGTCTCGGGCCACCTCAACGGCATTTCCATCATCCACGGGCTGCAAGGGCGTCACAACAAATCCAGGGTACGCCTGTGCGAGTTGACGCGTGAAATTACCCAGACCGTCAGCGCGCTGTGGCAAACCACCATCGCCATCGACATCCCGGCCGATTGGGTGATCCGCGTCGTGGCCGAAAAAGAGGCCGTGGCCGTGGCCCTGGTGCTCAACGAGCTGATGGTGAATGCCGTCAAACATGGTGGCAAGACGCATGGACATGTCAGCGTCACGCTGCGGCAAGGCCCCGGTATCGAGGGGGTTGAGCTGGCCATTCTCAACACCGGCTACCTGCGCAACAACAACGATCGCGCCACCAAAAGTCACCACGGCCTGCAACTGATTGAGTCACTGCGCCCCCGCGAAGGCTTGACCCTCACCCTGGCGCAGCGCGGCGACAAGGTCCACACACTGCTACAGGTAACAGCGCCTGTGCTGGCCCTTGACACAAAAAATTGACATGACATCCCGCAAACCCAGCGCTGCAGGTCACTCCCTGCTTTTGGTGGACGATGACCGCCTGGTGTTGAGCACCTTGGCCCATGCCTTGACAGCCGCAGGCTACAGTGTCAGCACGGCCGAATCCTCGGAAGAGGCAGAAAACTGGCTCGCCTCCGGGAAGCAACGGCCGCAACTGGCGATTCTTGATGTGCGGATGTCCGGTCATGACGGCTTGACCCTGGCTCGCCGATTGCACGAGCTTGACCACATTCCCTTCATGATGCTCAGCGCCTACAGTGATCCCGCCACCGTGGAGCAGGCCAGCCAGCAAGGCGCATTGAGTTATGCCCTCAAACACATTGACCCGGCCCAACTGATACCCGCCATCGAGGCGGCGCTGGCCCGCGCCAACGAGCTGCAGGCACTCAGAACCGAACGACAACAATTGCAAACCGCCCTGGACAACGAACGCGCCATCAATCTGGCTGTTGGCATGACCATGGTACAGCACCATCTCAGACGTCAAGCCGCTTTTGAGCTTTTGCGCCAAAGAGCGCGCAGCCAACAGCGCAAACTGGGTGACCTGGCGCA
>JBASJO010000381.1:0-2959 GCA_049655365.1 Rhodoferax sp.
AGGCCATGGCGCCGGTAGCCGCAGAGATCATGCCGGGGCGCCCGCCCATGAACGCGGTCACGACCGCAATGCTGAATGACGCATACAAGCCGATCTTGGGGTCAACGCCGGCGATGATGGAGAAGGCGATAGCTTCCGGGATCAGTGCCAGCGCGACGACCAGGCCGGCCAGCAAATCATTTCGGACATTGGAAAACCAATCTTGTTTCAAGGAATTCATGACAACTCAGGGAATGGATGGGCAGGTCAAAGCTGACTCAAGCCCAAGGTGGGCCATCAGTTTGACAGCCCGATGAAAAGAAAAATACCTGAGGCAACACGACCCGACAGCCCAGAGGCGTTCGGGCGGCTTTTGTCACGCGCTTGCGACAAAGCCGGCTCGTGGTGGGTGTTGCTGCTTTTTACAAGGGAGTTCGCCTACAAAAAATATTGGGGTGACCAAGTTCTTCACACATTTGCCAAGTTCGGCTTGATCACTGCGCACATCATGCGGAATTTACCTGCTTTCAGGCAAAAGAGATGATGCAATTGTAGGTAATCTTGATCCGGTGGCCTTTTTGGCTTCAATTGCAGCCAAGCGCATCTCCTCCTGGCGCTTTTGGTCGGCGTCAACAGTCTTATGACATGAAGATACATATGGAGCAGAGCCGTGCTTGAAATTGTCATGACCATCATCACCCGCGGCAGCACCGATCGAATCGAAATGTTCGGCGACATCGGCAATGTGAGCGATCTGGCCGCGACTAGTTCGTATGTGGCGTGGCTCGAAGGCTGCGGCGAGGTCAGGCTGGACGGCTATCCGCGATGGTGCGAGCCCGTACGTGGCCTGCTTGCACGTTGCATGGATCTCACCAAGCCAGGCAAAACGCTGCCCACGGATTGGGTCTCGGCCCGTGTCGACATTGGCCTAAATGGTGGCGGCCTGCAAAGGCGTCCCACCCGGCTTGCCATGTGCCGAATCGAGCGCCGAGACATTGATATTTACTCAGTGGGATGGGTTGAGGGTAGTTTGAGGGGTTTCATCGAAGTTCAACCGCGCGCCAATGGCTATCCGGACGCTTGGCGACTTGCCCAGCACGCGCTCAATGTGTCAGTGTGGACGGTGGATGAAATACCGCCGGCGCGGCCCCTCCTTGTTCCGGTCTATGACAAACGTTATATGCGGACCTCTGACCTACCCGAGCCTGCACGGTCGGCTTTTGAGTATCGACAACGGCATTCTGGACGGCCATGCATTGATGCGCACTGGGACGCATGTTGGATTTGGGACTGGCAAGATTTTCAGGGCGGGCGGAGAGGTTGGTGGTGAGGTCACGGGGTTATCAAGACACTCGGGAGGGATGAACGGCAGCATACGAGAAAGCGGTAGTCCAGCTGACTGAACTGATCGTCACGAAGCAATGGGATGAACGCCCCCACCTTAGGCGGCACCGTTGTGTGCCAAAGTGGAGTTGCGTATCAACCCATTCTGCAAACAGGAGCCACCATCATGAAAGTCTCTACTGTAGGTATCGATCTGGCGAAAAATGTATTTCAGCTTCACGGAGTCAACGAACTGGGCAAGACGGTTTTCAAGAAGCAATTGCGGCGTGACCAGATGGCCGAGTTCTTCGTCAATCTGCCAGGGTGCTTGATTGGAATGGAGGCCTGTGGCGGATCCCATTACTGGGCGCGTAAGTTGCAAGGTTTTGGTCACACCGTCAAATTGATGGCACCTCAGTTCGTCAAGCCTTATGTTAAGACCAACAAAAACGATGCAGCCGACGCCGAGGCGATCTGTGAGGCGGTAGCCAGACCCAATATGCGCTTTGTGCCAATCAAGGACGTCGAACAGCAAAGTGTATTGGCACTGCACACGGTACGCCAGGGCTTTGTGAAAGCCCGTACAGCTCAGGCCAACCAGATTCGCGGCTTGCTCACAGAATATGGACTGATCGTTCCACAGGGAATTTGGCACATCGCCAAAAGGGTACCGGAGCTCATTGAAGATGCCAGCAACGAGTTACCAGGATCCTTTCGGTTGCTCATCCAGCGCTTGCTCGATCATCTCAAAGAGTTGGACACCCAGGTCGATGAACTGGAATTGCAAATTGTGAAGTGGCATCGTCAGAGTTCTGCCAGTAGCAAACTGGCCCAAGTCCCTGGCATCGGCCCCATCACCGCCAGCGCTTTGGTGGCCTCCCTTGGGGATGCGAAGAACTTTGACAATGGTCGTCAAGTGTCTGCATGGCTAGGACTGGTTCCCCGGCAGCACTCCAGCGGAGGGAAGCAAAACCTGTTGGGCATCAGCAAGCGGGGGGACTCATACCTGCGGTCTCTTCTGATTCATGGGGCGCGCTCAGTCATTTACAACGGTAAAGATAAAACCAATCCAACGTGCAAATGGATCAATGGAATCGTGAGCCGACGTAATAACAACGTGGCAGCCGTGGCGCTGGCCAACAAGAATGCCCGCATTGTGTGGGCGTTGCTGACACATGATCGAGAGTTCCGACTTGACTACACCCGTGAGACTGTGGGTGTGTAGTCAGGTCGGCAAGGAAAGTAAGACAACGAGAATTGACAGGGGGAAACTGAACTACCGATTGCTCAAGCAATCATGAAGTGATGGCAAGACAGGTAAGACCGTGGTTGGACAATCCCGAGAATGTCAGAGCACATCAAAGTGCGCGAAAGCTATGGGGAGCCAACCAGCGAATCCCATCAGGGACCGTGACCAAAAGTCACACCAAGAGTCCGAATGTACTGGTGCAATCTTTACCTTTGAGTCAGAACGAATTGAGAGCTTGGCATAGGGGGCGTTCATGTACTGACATTCGCAATCGCTAGTAGAACAGGCCATTGACCGGCAGGATTGCGTCAGAAGTCATTTGCGACAGTCAGCTTCCTGGTAAATCAGTTGCGTGATTTTGGATGCTGGGCAGCAGTCGTTTGCTGCAACCCGCTGAGAGCCCAACGC
>JBASJO010000382.1:0-1684 GCA_049655365.1 Rhodoferax sp.
TCAACCGGCCTGTTCTACGAGCCTGCCTTCGCGGCGCCAACCGAGGAAATCATCGAGGTGTGCCAGCCGCTGGCCGAGCACAAGGGGGTGTATTGCACCCACATGCGCAACGAGGACGCCAAGGTGGTCGAGGCGCTGGAGGAAACTTTCCGTATTGGTCGTGCGCTGGGCGTGCCGGTGGTGATCTCGCACCACAAGGTGCAGGAGGTCGCCAATTTCGGCCGCTCCGTCGAAACCCTGGCGCTGATCGAGCAACGCATGCGTGAGCAGCCGGTCTGTCTCGATTGTTATCCCTATACCGCGGGTTCAACCATTTTGTCGGTCAACCGCCTGCGCGGCGCCAAGCGCGTGTTGGTGAGCTGGTCCAAGGCGCTGCCGCAGTATGCCGGTCAGGACCTCGATGCCATTGCCGGGCAACTCGGCGTCAGCCCCGAGGAAGCGGTCGAGCGCCTGAGTCCGGCCGGGGCGATCTATTTCAAAATGGACGAGGCGGATGTCCAGCGCATCCTGAAATTCGGGCCGACCATGATCGGCTCGGACGGCCTGCCGCATGATGCAGCGCCCCATCCGCGCCTGTGGGGCACCTTCCCGCGGGTGCTGGGCCATTACGGCCGGCTGCTCGGTTTGTTTTCCCTGGAGATGGCGGTGCACAAGATGACCGGCCTGACGGCAAGCAACTTCGGCTTGTCCGACCGGGGCGTCCTCCAGGAGGGCGCCTATGCCGACCTGGCCCTGTTCAATGCCGACACGGTGGATGCCGCATCGACCTACGAGTTGCCGATGGCGCAAGCCCGCGGCATCGAGGCCGTGGTGGTCAATGGCAGCGTCGCCTGGCGCGACGGGCGCGCCACGGGCACCCGTTCGGGCCGCGTGTTGTGACGGGGCGCGTCATTGCCTGACCCATGTCGAACGACATCACCGATCTCCGCTTTTTTGTGGCCATCACCGAAGGCGGATCCCTGGCCGAAGCCGCACGGCGCATGGACGTGACGGCGTCGTCCGTGTCGCAGAGGCTGCGCCAACTCGAGGCCCGGTTGGGCCTGCACCTGGTCCACCGCACCACGCGGCGCTTCAGCCTGACGGATGAGGGCGAGCTGTTTTATGCGGGCGCGGTTGGGCTGATCGCAGACCTCGATCAACTGACCGATACCTTGCGCGCGCGCTCAGGCGAGGTCGCGGGGACACTGAATGTCTGTGGTCCGCTGGGCTTTGGCAGGCATCATCTGGCGGCCGCCATTTCCGACTTTCATACCCTGCACCCCCGACTGATCGTTTCCCTGTCACTCAGCGATGTGGTCACGGTGGCCGATGCCAATCGCTTTGACATGATCGTGCACATTGGCAGTCTGGCAGATTCGAACATGGTCGCCTATCCGATTGCGCCCAATGGACGCTTCGTTTGCGCGGCTCCCGACTACCTGGCACGTCACCCGGCACCGCGCAAGCCGCAGGACCTGCTGACCCACCATTGCATCGCGCTGCGTGAAAACCAGGAAGATGTGACCCTGTGGCGCTTTACGAAGAATCGCAGCGAGGTATCGGTTCGGGTCGCTGCAGATCTGAGCAGCAACGACGGTGACGTCGTGCGGCATTGGGCGCTCAAGGGCAAGGGACTGATCATGCGTTCTGAATGGGACGTCGCCGAGAGTCTGGTCAGTGGCCGCCTGGTGCGCGTGCTGGAAGA
>JBASJO010000383.1:0-1584 GCA_049655365.1 Rhodoferax sp.
CACCTGGGTCGACAGCAGCACTTCCTTGCCGGCTTCGCGCAGCACGGCTGCGATGTCGAGCCAGTCGCTCAGGCGCACCTCGTGGCGGCGCGAACACACGACTTCGCCCAGGTACACGATGTCCACCGGCGACGGTGCCACCGCTTCGTAAAAAGCCAGCACCTCGTCGCGCGGCCAGTAGTATTGGATGGGACCCAAAGACAGTTTCATGGTTACTTCCACGGCCGGTGATAAGCGCCGAGTGTGTGCTGCTGGCCCTCGGCGACCTTGTCGAGTTCGCTGAACCAGGCGGTTTTGGCGTTGTAGTGGTGCGGGTTGGCGCGGCAGCTGTCGATGGCGGCGCGCCAGACCTTGGTGACTTGCGCCACGTAGGCCGGGCTGCGCTGGCGGCCCTCGATTTTGATGGCGCGCACGCCAATCTTCATCAGCTCGGGCAGCAGCGAGAGCGTGTTCAGACTGGTGGGCTCTTCGATGGCGTAGTAGTTTTTTTCGTCGCCCACGTCAATGCGGCCCTTGCACAGGGTCGGGTAGCCGGCGTTTTCTCCGGGGGCGTAGCGGTCGATCAGCACGCCATTGAGGCGCGACTCGCGGCCCTGCGGCGTTTCGACCCATCGCACCGCTTTGGGGGGCGAGCAGACACCGTTGGTATTGGGCGCCTCGCCGGTGGCGTAGCTCGATAGCGCACAGCGCCCTTCGACCATCACGCACAGGCTGCCAAAGCCGAACACCTCGATCTCGACCGGGGTCTTGTCGATCACCTGGGCCACCTGGGTCAGGGACAACACCCGGGGCAGCACGGCGCGCGCAATACCAAAGTGCTGGTAATAGAAGTCCAGCGCCTCGTAATTGGTGGCCGAGCCCTGCACCGACAAATGCAGGCGCAGTTGCGGCTGGTGTTTGACGGCATAGGCCATCATGCCGGGGTCGGCCAGAATGACGGCGTCAACACCACTGTGGGCGGCGCGGTCCACGGCGCGCTGCCAGAGTTCGGCCTTGGCCGCCTGCGGGTAGGTGTTGAGCGCGACAAACACCTTGCGGTGGCGGTCATGCGCGTAGCGAATGCCGGCCTCGATGGCGGCTTCGTCAAAGTTCAGGCCGGCAAAATTGCGCGCGTTGGTGGCATCGCGAAAACCCAGGTAGACGCAGTCCGCGCCGTTGTCCACGGCGGCCTTGAGCGCGGGCAGGCTGCCGGCCGGGCAGACCAGTTCCATGGGCGGCGCAGCGTCGGGGCGCGCGGGGGGATTGGAGTGAGCAACTGTATTCATGGCGATTTGAAAAGCGCCTACCAGGCGCAGCAAAGTCAAGCGGCAGAGCGTAACCACGCTTGGCTTCCAAGTAAATGATGCAAGTCAATCTATTCAAAAAAATAAAAAAACTGGTGACAATCAGTCCCTCCTTATATTTTGGTCCTTGCCCCCATGAACCGACACCTCTGGCTACTGGCCGTCTGCCAGGGTCTTTTCCTGACCAACAACGTCACCTTCATCGCCATCAATGGCCTGGTCGGTTTCAGCCTGGCGCCGCTGGGCTGGATGGCGACGCTGCCGGTGATGGGCTACGTGGTGGGCGGCGCGTTTTCGACCG
>JBASJO010000384.1:0-2998 GCA_049655365.1 Rhodoferax sp.
GCAGCACATCGTGGTCAGTTTGCTCTTTGAGGCGAATGATGATGTCAACTTCACCCTTCTCGGTGAACTTGACAGCGTTGTTGCTGTAGTTAATGAGAACCTGTCCCAGCCGCAGCGGATCGCCGACCAGATAACGTGGCACGTTTTTATCCAGATCGAAGACCAACTCCAGGCCTCTGGCGGCGGCTTTCTCGGCAATCAGGTCGGCCACACTGTTGAGCACTTTTTCCAGTTCAAACTCGGTGTGCTCTACGGTCAGCTTGCCCGCCTCGATCTTGGACAAGTCAAGAATATCGTTGATGATGCCGAGCAGATGCCGACCGGAACCCTGGATCTTGGTGATGTAGTCGCGCTGACGTGACGTCATTTCGGTCTTCAGCGCCAGGTAGGACATGCCGATGATGGCGCTCATCGGTGTGCGGATCTCATGGCTCATGTTGGCCAGGAAATCCGATTTGGCGAGGTTGGCTCTGTCCGCTTCAAGCCTGGCACTTTCCAGCTCGACGTTTTTTTCAAGCAGCACCTGATCCAGTCGTTTGCGTTCTGTCACGTCGCGCGCAGCGGCAAACACGCCCTGCAGCTTGCCCTCGTGGTTATAGAAGGTGGTCGCGTTGTAGGACACCGCCGTTTCCTTGCCGTCAGTGGCGTGCGCGGTGAGTTCGTAATCGGTCACCTTTTTGTTGCTCAGCACCAGTTTGATGCCGGCCTCGGCGCGCTGCGGATCGGTAAAGTAACTCCTGAATGGCGCGCCGATCAGTTCGTCACGGGTGCAACCGGTGAGCACCCCCATCTGTTGGTTGACATCGGTAATGATGCCAGACGGATCGGTGGTCATCAGGGCATCGATGTTGGACTCGATCAGCGAGCGCGTGTAGTACTGCTGGTCACGCAAAGCCTTCTGGTCGGCATATTCCTTGGTGACATCGCGAAACACCAGTACGGCACCAACGACCCCGGCCTTGCGATCGCGAATCGGCGCACAGCTGTCGGCGATAGCGCACTCGCTGCCATCGCGTGCAATCAGTACGGTGTGGTTGGCCAGTCCCTGTACCGTGCCGTGCGCCAGCGTTGCCATGACCGGGATCGTGACCTCTTGACGGCTTGACTGGTTGATGATGTGAAATATCTCGTCCACCGGACGACCGCTGGCTTCTGCCTGGGTCCAACCGGTCAGCCGCTCGGCCAATGGATTCATGAGCGTCACATGCCCCTGAGCATCGGTCGCCAGCACGGCATCGCCGATGGAATTGAGTGTCACGGCGAGCCTTTCCTCGCTCACCTGCAAGGTATCGTTGGCTTGCTGCAGTTGCTGATTTGCCTGCTCCCGAACTTCGAGCAAATGCTGGGTTTCGAGATGCGCCAGATTCATGAGCCGCTGCTGTGCGCCCCGATAGACCAGCCAGGCAAAAGCCAGTGCCAACAGCAGCGTCAATACCGCAGCGGCGATGATGCTGATGAACAACAGGCGCAGCTTGGCCTGAAATTCTGCATCGTGTCGCATCCGGTCTTCTTCCACCAGCTGGGTATAGAGCCGCATCTCGGCACGAATCGCATCCATCAAATACTTGCCTTGCCCCCCTTTGACAAGGGCCAACACGCCAAGCGTGTCATTCCTGCGCTTGAACGCCATGACTTCTGCCAAGTCAGCCATTTTGGCGCTGACCAAGGGCGCCATGGTGTCCAGGTGTTTCTGTGCAGCGGGGACGGAGTTGAATTGACGCAATGCCGTCATCTGGCCAATCAGACTGTTTTGTACATCCAAATACGGCTGCAAAAAAGCCGCGTCACCGGTCAACAGATAGCCGCGCTGACCGGTCTCTGCATCCTTCAAGGCGGACAGCAAATCGTCCGAGCGATTCAATAACGCACTGGTGTTGCCGCGTGCCATGGCGGCCTCCTCCATCTGACTGAATGCCAGGAACGACAACGTTACCCCCAACGCCAACAGCAGAGCGGCAGTGGCAGCGGAAAACCAGACAACAGATTTATTCCAGACTTTCATGGGCAAAAGGCCTTCCCGGCATCACAAGTGGTTGACCATTCGATTTTTCAGTGTCTTGATCGACGCAATAAATCCTGCTTTTGATACGGATACCAAAGGCTTGCCAGATTCAATGGATGGATCAATTTTGTGAAACTGGTCTGAACTTTATAAATTTAATTCAGGATTTTCCGTTCGCTGGCGTACATAGCACCTGGCGCCTGGCAATCCAGCCCGCCAGCGGTGACATATCGCTGGCGCTTTGTCTGCTGAGCCGGGCCACGATTTCCGGCGCACGTGCCAAGCCTCCACTGCGCCGAAAGGCGTTGAGCATGCCTACAAATGGTCTGTGCGTTTGCGAACCCAGGGGAAAACAAACCAGATACAACGCACAAGCACGCCGGTACGGGACCTGATGCGACAGGCATGGCAATGTGACTTAGCGTACAGACGACAGATGCACTAGCCTGCAACATACATCCTAGAAAAGTTTGCGCGGCAAGCTTGCATTGAAAGCGATCATGTTCAACCTCAAATTGTTACCCTTGGCCATGTTGGTGCTGGGTCCGGCCGCCTTTGCCGCCACGCCCTTGGGTGCCGGTGGGCAGATGCAGCAAATTCCACCTCCACCCCAGCCGCAGACGGTGGCACCCGCATTCGAAGTCAAACCCACCAGCCAGCCGGTTGCCGCGCCGCAGGACAATGCCAAAATTATTGTCAACCGGCTGCAAGTCACTGGCGCGCAGGTCTACACCGAAGCCCGCTTGTTGGAAGTCACTGGTTTCGCGCCAGGAAGCAGCCTGAGCCTGACGGATTTGCAAGGCATGGCCGCCCGAATCGCCACTTATTACCGACAGAATGGCTATTTCGTCGCCCAGGCTTACGTGCCTGCGCAAGAGATCCAGGGCGGCGTGGTGACCATCGCCGTGATCGAGGGCCAGTACGGCAAGGTGTCACTGAACAACCAGACCAATGTGTCCAACGCGTTGGCCAACGACCTGCTGGCCGGCATCAACA
>JBASJO010000385.1:0-1611 GCA_049655365.1 Rhodoferax sp.
TTGACACGCCAAAGTCGGCCAGGGTTTCCATCAAGGCCAGCGCCAAAGCCAGCGCCACGGCCAACACCGCACTGATCAGTCCCAGGCGCACACTGTTCAGGGCCCAGCCCAAAAATGAACCCCAGGACAGCACCGACCAGTCGGCGATGAGCGGTCGCAGCATGAACAGGACCGGCAACACAAAACCGGCCAGCACCGGCACGCCACACAGCAGCCAGGCCAGCAGCAGTGGCCGGCCGGCGAGCTTGAGCGGCCGCGCGTCCATGGACCCGGCCCGGGCACCCCGACTGGCAGCAAAACGGAGTTGCTGACGGGACCGGCGCTCCAGAAACAAGAGCAGCGCCACCAGGGCCAGCAACACGGTGGCCAATTGGGCAGCGGCCAGGCGGTTGTCCATCGACAACCAGGCCTTGTAAATGCCGGCGGTGAAGGTCTGGATGCCAAAGTAGCTTGACACGCCAAAGTCGGCCAGGGTTTCCATCAAGGCCAGCGCGGTGCCGGCCGCCACCGCCGGGCGCGCCAAGGGCAAGGCGATCTCGAACATGCGCCGGCGCATGGGCGCACCCAGCAGGCGGGCCGCCTCCATCAAGTGCGCGGCGCGCTCGCTCAGGGCCGTGCGTGCCAGCAAATAAACATAAGGGTAAAGCGAAAAGACAAAAACCCAGGCGGCGCCACCCAGGTTGCGCACCTCGGGGAACACCCTGCCCTGCCAACCCGTGAGCTCACGCACCATGGTTTGAAACGGCCCGCTGAACTGCAGGAAGTCGGTGTAGGCGTAAGCCACCACATAAGCCGGCATGGCCAGTGGCAGCAACAGCGCCCATTCAAAAAAACGCCGGCCGGCGAAGTCAAACAGCGTCACCGCAGCCGCACAGGACAGGCCCACCCCCACCACGCCCACGCCCACCAGCGCGCTCAACAACAGCGTGGTGCCCAAATAATCGGGCAATACCGTTTGCGCCATCTCGCGCAAAATCTGCCGGGCGGCGCCATCGGCTTCACCCATGGAAAGCCAGGACGCCATGACCGCCAGCACCGGCAGCATGAAGACCGCCGTCAACAACAAAAACAGGAACTGACGCAGTCTGAGCAAGCGCATTTATGGACAACCAAGTTAAACATATTAACTAAGGACTTACGAAAAATTGTCCCAGCTAGGCGTTCTGACGCAGGCAGTACAAGCGTACGGTAAGGAAGAACAACGACGCTGAGGCGGTTTTTCGTAAGTCCTACAAATGAGAATTGTAATCATTTAGAATGTTTTTCATGTTCCTCGAAGTCTCCCAACTCAGCGTCACCTATGCCGGCCAAAAAGTCCCGGCCGTCCATGATGTGTCCTTCGGCTTGCGGGCCGGCGACATTGGCGTCTTGATCGGACCGTCGGGCTGCGGCAAAACCACGCTGCTGCGTGCAGTGGCAGGGCTGGAGCAGGCCAGTGCCGGTGTCATCCGCCTGGGTGGCGAGGTGGTCAGCCAGGCCGGTATGTCGCTGCCGCCGGAGTCGCGCCAGGTGGGCATGGTGTTTCAGGACTACGCGCTGTTTCCGCACCTGAGCATTGGCCGCAACGTGGCCTTCGGCATTGATCACCTGCCGCGCGCCGAGCGCCAGGCC
>JBASJO010000386.1:0-6725 GCA_049655365.1 Rhodoferax sp.
GCCGTAGCTGCTTTGCGGTGTCGGCAGGGTGGTGTCCTCGATCACCGGGGGCAGCGGCACGCCGGGCGCATCGCCAAACACCGCCAGCGAGCTGGCAAAGACCACGATGGGTTGGGTCTTCAGGGCACGGCAAGTCTCCAGCAAAGTGAGCGTGGCGGCAAAATTGCTGCGCATGCCGAGGTCAAAATCAGCCTCGCATTCACCGCTGACCGCCGCCGCCAGATGGAAGACGACAGAAGTCTGCGGCGTCACCACCGGCGTTGCCGTGTCTTTGGCTTCCAGCAGGGCATTCAGGTCGCCGATCAAGGCACTCACACGGGCGTCGGCCAGCAGGTCGGCGGGTGGCGGCGCGCGGTCGACCAGTGTGATGCGGCCGATCTCGACCGGCGCAGCGCCAGCCAGCGACAGCTGGCCCTGGGCCAGCAGGGCGCGCGCCAGACGCACGCCCAGAAACCCGGCACCACCGGTGATCACGACCTCGCAGGACCCCGGAATCGGGGCGGCTTGTTTCGACATGGTGTTGGCTCCAAAAAATAATTCAGTTGCTGACATAAACGGTCTTCACCGTGGTGAAGAACTCCTGCGCATAACGGCCCTGCTCGCGCGGGCCGTAGCTGGAGCCCTTGCGCCCGCCAAACGGTACATGATAATCGACCCCGGCGGTGGGCAGGTTCACCATCACCATGCCGGCCTGACTGTGGCGTTTGAAATGCGTGGCGTATTTCAGCGAGCTGGTGGCAATGCCGCTGGTGAGTCCATAGGGCGTGTTGTTGGCTTCTGCCAGCGCCTCCTCATAGCCCTTGACGCGGATGATGCTGGCCACCGGGCCGAACACCTCCTCACGATTGATGCGCATGGCGCTCGTGGTGTCGCTCAGAAGCGCGGGAGCCATGTAGAAGCCCTCGGTGCTGCAGGACAAACGCTGGCCACCGGCCACCAGCACGGCACCTTCGGCCTGCCCGATGTCCACGTAGCCCAAATCCTGTTCCAACTGGGCCTGAGAAGCTACCGGTCCGATGTCGATGCCGGCGGCCAGGGCGTCGCCAATCTTGAGGCTGGCCATGCGCTGTTTCATGGCTTCCAGGAATCGGGGGTAGATGCCGTCGGTGACGATCAGCCGGCTGGCAGCAGTGCAGCGCTGGCCGGTCGAAAAAAAGGCGCTTTGCACGCTGAGCTCCACCGCTTGCGTCAGATCGGCGTCGTCCAGGATGACTTGCGGGTTCTTGCCGCCCATCTCGAGCTGCACTTTCTTGAGATTCAACGCGCATTGCTGGGCAATGCGTCCGCCCACGCCTTGCGAGCCGGTAAAGCTGATGGCGTTGATGCCGGGGTGGTTGACCAGCGGGTCGCCAATGACGCTGCCGCGGCCCATCACCAGGTTGAACACGCCCGCCGGGATGCCGCTGCGGCTGATGATCTCGGCCAAGGCCCAGGCACAGCCGGGCACCAGGTCGGCCGGCTTGAGCACCACACAGTTGCCATAGGCCAGCGCCGGCGCGGTCTTCCAGGCCGGGATGGCAATGGGGAAGTTCCAGGGGGTGATCAGGCCGACCACGCCCATGGGCTCGCGGGTGATCTCGACGCTGACGCCGGAGCGCACCGAGGGGACGACTTCACCGCTCAGGCGCAGGCACTCACCGGCGAAGAACTTGAAAATGTTGCCGGCACGGGTCGCCTCGCCAATGCCCTCGGGTTTGGTCTTGCCTTCTTCGCGTGCCAGCAGGGTGCCGAGTTCTTCGCGGCGGGCCAATATCTCGGTACCGATCTTGTCCAGCGCATCAGCTCTGGCCTGGATATTGCCGGTGGACCAGGCGGGGAACGCGGCCTGGGCGGCCTGGACGGCGGCGTCAAGCTGCGCGGCATCGGCCTGGGCGTAGTCGCCGATCACGTCCGCCAGGTTGGATGGGTTGATGTTGGGGGTGTACTTGGCCCCCGCGACCCATTGACCGTTGATCAGGTTGTCGTGTTGTTGTGTCATGGCTTTTACTCTTTCGTTTCATCGGGCCCGCAGACAAGCGGGGTTTTCAGTGGGGCAAGGAGGCTGCACGATAGGCAGAAATGAAATTCATGGCATGCGCTTGAACCTGATTTGCCGTCATGCCGGATTTGTACAGGGCGGATCCAATACCAAAACCAGAGGCGCCCGCAACGAGGTAACTGTGCATATTCTCGGGGGTGATGCCACCCACCGGGAGCAAACGCGTGTCGGCTGGCAAGACCGCGCGCAGTGCCCGAACCACGGCCGGGCTGATCATCTCGGAGGGGAAAAGCTTGAGCCCCGTGGCACCCGCCTCCAAGGCCGCAAAAGCTTCGGTGGCCGTCATGATGCCGGGCAGGCACACCAATCCCAGGCGCACGGCTTCGCGCACGACGGCCGGGTTGAAATTGGGCGACACGATCAACTGGCCACCGGCGGCATGGACGTTGCGCACATCGGCTGGCGTGAGGACCGTGCCGGCACCGACCAGTGCCTGCGGCAAGCTGCTGGCCAGAGTGGCAATGCTGGTGAGCGGATCGGGTGAATTCAGGGGAACCTCGATCAGGGCCCAGCCCGTGCTGCTGAGCGCCTCACCCATCGCCAACGCCTCGTGCGCCTGCAGGCCGCGCAGGATGGCGATCAGCGGAAGCTGGTTCAGTGCCGTGTCAAATTTTGGGTGTGCATGCATGATCATTTCAGCAGATTGGGAGGGAGCGTTTGCGCGATAGCCCACAGACCAGCCCAGTTGGCTTCTGCGCCGACACATTGCGCCGTCATGTTTTGCAGCGCCAGCGCCTGCTGGTAGCGCTGCGTCAAAGACGCCGAGCCGATGATGACCACCTCGGTGTTGCGCTGCAAGGTCTGGGCCCGCAACTCTTCGCCAATCACCAGACCGGACAAATAGCTGGGCAATGCGGCCACAGGCAGCCGGTCGAACAGCGACAGGGTACGCGTGCTGAAGGCGGTGTGCAGCAGGCTGTTACTGCGCAGCGCATGGGTCACGCCCTGGTCGAACGCGTCGCTGTCGAAGACGCCATCGCTGGCGGGCAGCGTGCGCGACAAAATGGAATGTTGCCGCAACAGGGCAAAGAATTCGCCCGTCATGAAGGTGGCAAACGACTGGATTCGCCCGGCTTGCACGCGCACCCATTTGCTGTGCGTGCCGGGCAGCACCACCAGCGCTTCTTGCCGTCCGAGCAGTTGCAGGGCGCCAAAAATCTGGGTCTCTTCACCCCGCATGACATCAGGAATACCGTCGTTTTCACAGCACAGCCCCGACACGATGGCGATGCGGGCGGGCTCGACCCAGGTCAGGTTGGCGGCGACTTCGGCGAATCCGGCTGGACAGGCGCAATACGGCGCCTCCAGCCATCCCTGCTTGCTGCCGACCATGCCGGACATCAGGCACCAGGCACCGGGCCTTTGCATCCAGTCGCCAAAGCAGGTCTGGAACACGGAAGGGAATTCGCCCGGCGCCACCGACAGAATACCGCGTGGAAATGCGCGCTCTTCCACCGCCTGGCCACGGTCGTCAAGCCAGGCACCGCGCAGCGACGTGGTGCCCCAGTCAACTGCCAGCATGCTCAAGCTCCACTGATCACCACATAGGATGGACGGCCGTTGCGCGCCCAATCAATCAGATTCTGCGCCGCCTTGCGCCGGAGCTCCTGTTCAGCGATGACCGAATAGAACGCCGCGTGGGGTGTCAGCAAAACACGCGGATGCTGCACGATGCGCGCGTCCACCGCGGGCGGCTCGGTGGGCAACACATCCAGCGCGGCACCGTCGAGCCGGCCTTCGTCGAGCACGGCCAGCAAGTCGTCAATATTGACCACCGCTCCGCGCGCGGTGTTGACCAGCACGCTGCCGGGCTTCATCAGGCCGAGCACCGATGCATTGACCATGCCACGCGTCTCGTCGGTGAGCGGCACATGCAACGAAATGGCGTCGGCCTGCGCAAACAATTCTTCCAGCTTGACGCGCTCGACATAGGCCGGAAAATCACCGTCGATGATGTAGGGGTCACAGGCGATCACACGCTTGAAACTGTTGCGGCTGACGTGGGCCATGCGTTTGCCAATGCGGCCAAGCCCCAGAATGCCAACCGTCATGTCGGCGACACGCTGCATCTTGCCGGCGCTCGAGAAATGCCATTTGCCAGCCTTCACGTCGCGATCGTAAAACGCAATGTGCCGCAGCAGCGACAGCGTCATGCCCAGCGCATGGGTGGCTACTTCGCCGACGCCGTAATCGGGCGAGTTGCCGACCCAGACGCCATGGGCCTGCGCATCCGCGGTATTGACGGTGTCAAAACCGGCGCCGTAACGGCTGACAATGCGAATCTCGGGCCGGGCCGCGAAGACCTTGGCATTGATCGGCGCGTATTGCACCAGCAGCCCCTGGCAGCCTTCCGATGCGGCAATCACTTCGTCTTCGGTGCGGCATTGCGCCACCACCAGCTCGACGCCGGCCGCACTGTACAAGGCCCGCTCCAGCGCAAGGTCGGGGAAATCATAGTCAGTGATCAGGATTTTCATTGGGCAGCGCCTTAGTGGTTGTCTTTTGGTACGAAAGCGCCGCGCTGACCCACCAGAAAGTCAAAGTCCGCGCCCTCATCGGCCTGCAGCACATGGTCCACATAGAGCTTCCAGTAGCCCGACAACAGCGGCGGCTCAGGCGCCTTCCAGTGGGCCAGACGGCGCGCGAGCTCCTCGTCGCTGATCAGCAATTGCAGCCGGCGCTCGGGCACGTTGAGCTCGATCATGTCGCCGTTTTGCACCACCGCCAGCGGGCCACCGGCGGCCGCCTCGGGCGCGGTGTGCAACACCACGGTGCCATAGGCGGTGCCGCTCATGCGTGCGTCGCTGATGCGCACCATGTCGGTGATGCCTTTTTTAAGCACTTTCGGCGGCAGCGGCATGTTGCCGATCTCGGCCATGCCGGGATAGCCCTTGGGACCGCAGTTCTTCAACACCAGGATGCAGGACTCATCCACATCGAGCTGGTCGTCGTCAATGCGGGCGTGGAAATCATGGCTGTCCTCGAACACCACGGCGCGGCCCGTGTGCACCAGCAGCCCGGGCGTGGCCGCGCTGGGTTTGATGACGGCGCCGCGCGGCGCCAGATTGCCGCGTAGCACAGCAATGCCGGCCTTGTCCTTGAACGGTTCGTCGAATTTCTTGATGACGCGTGGATCATAGTTTTGCGCCCCGGCGAAATTCTCGGCCACGCTCTGGCCGCTGACCGTGATGATGTCCTTGTGCAGCAGATGGCCGATTTCCTTCATCACCACCGGCAGGCCGCCGGCGTAGCAGAAGTCTTCCATCAGGTGCTCGCCCGAAGGCTGCAGGTTGACCAGGCAGGGCAGTTCGCTGGCCAGCCGGTCGAAGTCATCGACCGTGAGCTTTAGCCCCAAGCGGCCGGCGATGGCGATCAGGTGGATCACCGCGTTGGTTGAGCCGCCAATGGCCGCCAGCGTGCGAATCGCGTTCTCGAACGCTTCGCGCGTGAGCACCTTGGAGATGAACTGGTCCTCATGCACCATCTCGACGATGCGCCGGCCCGCGTTGCGCGCCAGCACGTTGCGCCGCCCGTCCACCGCCGGGTAAGCCGCATTGCCGGGCAGGCCGATGCCCAGGGCCTCCACCATGCTGGCCATGGTGGAGGCCGTGCCCATGGTCATGCAGTGGCCGTGGCTACGGTGCATGCAGCTCTCGGCCTCCATGAATTCTTCCAGCTTGAGCGTGCCGGCGCGCACCTGCTCGCTCATGCTCCAGACCCCGGTGCCCGAGCCCAGCTCCTGGCCGCGCCACTTGCCGTTGAGCATGGGGCCGCCGGAGACGCCAATGGTGGGCAGGTTGACACTGGAGGCGCCCATCAGCAGCGCGGGCGTGGTCTTGTCGCAGCCCATCAGCAGCACGACGCCGTCGAGCGGGTTGGCACGGATGCTTTCTTCCACATCCATGCTGGCCAGATTGCGATACAACATCGCGGTCGGTCGCATCAGGGTCTCGCCCAGCGACATGACCGGAAACTCCAGCGGAAAACCGCCGGCCTCGTACACGCCGATCTTCACCTGCTCGGCCAGCGCGCGAAAATGCGAGTTGCAGGGGGTGAGTTCACTGAAGGTATTGCAAATGCCAATGACCGGGCGGCCATCAAACTGGTCGTCTGGCACGCCCTTGCCCTTGACCCAGCTGCGGTAGACAAAACCGTCACGGTCCTGCCGACCAAACCACTGCTGGCTGCGCAGTTCTTCGGGCTTTTTTTTGGGCTTGCTTGAATTGGTCATAGGGTAAATCCTCGAATTATTAAACATATTATCGTCATATGATATCAATTAAAAACCAAGGGAAAACCCTCACAAAACAAGAATCCTATCGTCATATGATAGCAAGCTAAGATGATAAACAACACGATAAAAAACGTTCATGGCAACACCGTTGACCATCTCGGCGAAGCCATCGTCGCGGGGCGCTACAGCGCCGGAATGTCGCTTCCACCCGAGCCAATCCTGGGAGCGGAACTGGGTGTCAGTCGTACCGTGATCCGTGAATCGGTGAAGTCGCTGATCGCCAAAGGCTTGGTGACCACCGGCCCAAAGGTGGGCACCCGCGTGCTGTCCGAAGAGCACTGGAACTGGTTCGACTCCGACGTCATCGCCTGGCAAGCCAAGACCGGCTTGACGCCCGAATTTTTGCGCGATCTGATGGACTTGCGGCGTGTGGTTGAGCCTGCCGCTGTTCGG